>DATGJV010000354.1:0-8165 GCA_035295005.1 Ktedonobacteraceae bacterium
GACCAGGTTGGCTACCATGTCAGGGATTATTTCGTCAAGCAGTGGGATCGTTTTCAACACGTGCCTGGCAGCATTCTGGCACACAGCACGCACGTCAAGGGAACGGGGACCTACGATGCCACCACTGGCATCGAAACGCCGCGCATCACAGTCACGCTGGCGACCGGCATTCCAGAGGAACGCTGCCGGCGCATCAACCTGGGCTATGCCGATTACCGGGAGATTGACCCCGCAACATGGAAGGGACGCGAACAGGAGGGCATCCTCTACGTCCCGCACGCCGGGGAGATGCTCTACCGCGCTCGCGGTATCTAAGAGGAAGCCACAAGAGATGGCAGGAAGGAGATTTCATCCATGACGAATAACAATGCCAGACAAGCCGCCCTCCAACAACTGATCGAAGACGATGCCGTCGGCCAGTTGCGACGGCGCGATGGCCTCATGGCTACACTCGGCCGTGAAGGGAGTGCGCTCAAACTCGATTGGGTCGAGGGGATAGCACGTTTGCTCGCCCATCCAACACAGTTGGAAGAGGTAGAAACGGAGGCGCGAGACATCTGGGGACGCGGGATCCGCCACATTATCTGGGCTGGTATGGGCGGCTCGGTCATCGCGGTGCGAGTTTTCTGCGATCTTGGCTTCTGTAACGGGCGCGACGAAGGACAGATGACTATCTACCCGCTGGACAGCACCGATCCGGCCGCGCTCAACGACATAGTGCGCAAGATAGCAGCAGCCAGGCATTTGACGAGGCCCTCTGGAGAAGAAGCATCCAATCCAGCTTTCTTGCGAACACTGCTCGCTGACGTGATGATGGTCGGCGTATCAATGGGCATGACCTCCGAAGAGCCGATCACGCACCTTGAATGGTTCACCGATCTTTTGCAACAGGCAGAGTTGCGTCCGGCGGAACACTTGCTGGTGATGACGCTGCCCGGCTCCTATCTTGACCGCTTTGCCCACGAGCAGCAGGCACCCAGCCTTCCTCTGCAACCGGACGGGGGGACAGGGACAGGTGGACGGATGAGTGCGCCCACCACACGGGTTTTTCTCTTACCGGCGGCCCTCTATCTTACCCGTCTCCCCGGTCAATCCGGTCAACTACGCTCGGTGCTGCAACACGCCTGGGATGAGTATGACCTTGAACTGGCAACGTCTCGCCCGGCAGAACATCCCTATGTTCAACTGGCCGCCGCCCTGAGCGCAGCTAGCCGCGATGGGGCATGCCGCTTGCTCCTGGGAATGCCTGAGGGCTGGCAAGCCTTTGTCTCCTGGCTCGAACAATTGATGGAGGAGAGCCTGGGCAAAGGAGGCAAGGGCATCGTGGTCTTTGACGATCAAACGCTGAACCACGCGGCTCCCGGCTATCAGCCAGACGGCATGTTGCCTGTTCGTGTAGTGACTGAAGAGACGCAAGCAGGAGAAGACCAGATATTTCTCCTTGCTCAGCCTTCCCTTGCCAGCAAAGAACCGCAGAGCCGACTGGTAGCTCTGGCCGCAAGTTTTCTGGGCTGGCAGTTGAGCATGGCCCTCTATGGCTATCTGCAACATATTACGTTCGCAGGTCAGCCTGCGGTCGAGAACTACAAGGCAAGGGCGCGTGCTTTACGGACGCAGCCCGATCCGTTGCAGGTCGCGTCGCATTGGATCCCGGCGTTGCAAGATGGCATTCTGATGCTCCTTGCTCCCCATGGGGCCATGAGCCAGGCCCCGCAGGGCCGCGACTCCGCTGCATCAACATTTGCAAAGGCATTGCAAGAATTTGTTTCGGCTGACGATGCACACAGGCATCCCCTGAGCTATCTTGACGTGACTGTCAACGGAGAGGCGCAGGCAAGCTTACTCTCAGTGCTTGACTGGCATGTGCATACCATTGGGAACGAACTTTTAGGCATTCCCGTGAAGCTGCGGCAAGCTCCCGCAGCCTATCATTCCACCGAACAAGGCGAGATGGACGGGCCACCATCCCTGGCCAGCCTGCGCCTGGTTGCGCGGAACTCAGAAGCAAGCTTGGTCGGCAGCTATACCAACACCTTTCTTCATGCACAGGCTGTGAGTACATGGCAGGCGATGATGGAAGCTGGTCGTCCTTGCTTTTTACTCGTCATCGATGGTTCTCTCGACGATGCGCTTGAGCCACTTGCAACCTTTTTTTCTCAGGTGGAGGAGTATCTTCACCAGCACCCTGAGCAATGATACTGAGGAGAAAGCACATGACGCAAGAGGCATCTTCTGCCAACCCGAATCCAGAACCACCCTATATTCTGGCACTCGATATCGGTACCTCATCAACCCGTGCATTACTTTTTGATGCAACTGGGAACACGTTCCCGAATGTCCTTGCTCAGCGTCCTTACCAACTCAGGATTACGAATGAAGGCGAGGTTTCAGTTGATCCTGATGCACTGGTGGCGGTCGTTCGTCAGACCATCTATGATAGCCTGGAAATGGCTGGCCCGTTGGTACAACACATCGGTGCAGTAGCAATAGATACGTTCTGGCACAGCCTCATGGGCGTTGATGCCGACAATCGTCCTCTGACACCACTGATCATCTGGGAAGATACCCGTCCTCATCAAGCAGCACTAGAGCTACGCGAGCAGCTTGATGAAGCGGCTATCCACGCACGAACGGGAGCGAGATTCCATGCCAGTTACTGGCCTGCAAAGCTGCGCTGGCTGGCAACACAAGCACCTGATACCTTCGCACGCGTGGCCCAGTGGCTGTCCTTTGGAGAATACCTGTACCGCCACTTCCTGGGCCGTTCCGTCTGTAGTCTCTCGATGGCCTCCGGTACAGGCATGTTGCAGACGCATGCTCGCGCCTGGGATACGGAACTAGTGGACGTGCTCGACGTGCGACCGGAGCAACTCCCGCCGCTGGGAGATCTGCATGAGAGTGTGCAAGGGTTAACACCCGCCTATGCTTCTGCATGGCCGACCTTATGCAACGTTCCCTGGTTTCCGGCGATAGGAGATGGTGCAGCAGCCTGCATCGGTTCAGGGTGTGCCAGTATGGAGAACTGGTCAATAACCATTGGCACCTCCAGCGCGATACGTGTCGTTGTACCTCTTGAACAGGTGATCCCGCCGATGGGCCTCTGGCTCTACCTGATTGACGCCAGGCGGGCCGTGCTTGGTGGCGCACTCAGTGAAGGTGGCAATATGCTCTCCTGGCTGGATAGCATTCTCAAATTGCCTTCGCTCGCTGATGCCGAGAGCCTGGTGGCCGCGTTGCAACCCGATGCGCATGGTTTAACCGTTCTTCCTTTTCTATCAGGTGAGCGGAGCCTCGGTTGGCACGCGAACGCACGTATGACCATCAGTGGCATGCAGGGGCATACTTCCCCTGCCGACCTCCTACGCGCTGGGATGGAATCGCTGGCCTATCGGCTCGATGCGGTTTTTGGGCAAGTATGCCATACCTTACAGATGGAAAGGGCAGCACCGAGGATGATCGGCAGTGGGGGCGCGTTGCTGGGCTCAACAACGTTGGGGCAGGTCGTTGCGGACACGCTCGGTGTACCCGTCTATCCTTCCCTTGACCACGAGGCCTCGGCACGCGGCGCGGCACTGCTTGCCCTGGAAGCAATGGGCATCCTGCCTGATGTTGCGCAGGTGTCTCCTCATCTGAAGCCGGAAGTCAAGCCGGATGCTGAAAGGCATGTAGTGTACAGGAAAGCGGCTGCGCGACAACAAAAGCTGTACCAGACACTCCTTGAGGGAAGGCCAGGTTACTTCCCAAATAGCTCATAACTCCCTGGCAGACTTTGATAAGGCTGAACATATAGTACCTTACTGCATAGAGTCGTCAAGAAAGGAACATACAATGCAACTTGGAATGATCGGACTGGGCCGCATGGGAGCATTTATGGCACAGCGGCTGATACGGGGAGGTCATACGATCGTCGGTTATGTCCGTCACGCGGAAACCGTGGAGGCTCTCCTCAAAGAAGGAGCTATCACAGAAGGAGCCTCATCTTTGCCTGACCTCATCAGCAAGCTTTCTGCGCCTCGCGCTATCTGGCTGATGGTGCCTGCTGCCTCGGTGGATGCGACGTTGGAAACCATCGTTCCGCATCTTGCACCCGGCGACATCATTATTGATGGGGGTAATTCTTACTACCACGATGATATCCGGCGTGCTGCCGAGCTGAAACCCGGAGGTATTCACTATGTTGACGTTGGAACGAGCGGAGGCGTCTGGGGGCTTGAGCGCGGGTACTGCTTGATGATTGGCGGTGAGGCGGATGTCGTCGGGCATCTCGACCCGATCTTCTCTACCCTATCTCCTGGCCTCAATGCAGTATCTCGTACACCTGGACGCGAGAAGATCGGGGGAACTGCCGAACAGGGTTACCTGCGCTGCGGACCAATTGGCGCCGGTCACTTCGTCAAAATGGTACACAACGGCATTGAATACGGCATCATGGCTGCCTACGCGGAGGGCCTGAACATCCTGCATCGAGCGAACATTGGGAAACATCAACAAGAGATTGATGCCGAGACATCGCCGCTGCAAAATCCAGAATACTACCAGTATGATCTCAACCTGCCTGATGTAACAGAACTCTGGCGTCGAGGCAGCGTGATTGGTTCCTGGTTGTTGGATCTCACTGCCGACGCGCTCCTGAAGAGTCCCGATCTGGGCAATTTCCATGGTCGAGTATCGGACTCTGGAGAAGGACGCTGGACCATCTCCGCCGCCATTGACGAATCCGTTCCAGTACCCGTCCTCAGTTCGGCCCTCTTTGAGCGGTTCAGTTCGCGTGGTGAAGCCGATTTCGCCGACAGATTGATGTCAGCTATGCGCTTCGAGTTCGGTGGTCACCTGGAAAAAGCTGAATCAATGGGAGGAAACGCCTCATGAATGACCAGACGACCCTCGATCAGCTCTGCATAAATACCATCCGCACACTTTCGATGGATGCGATACAGCAAGCTAACTCCGGTCATCCTGGCACACCGATGGCACTGGCTCCGGTCGCATACTGTTTGTGGCAACGCTTCCTGCGCTTCGACCCCGAAGACCCGATCTGGCCGAACCGCGACCGCTTTGTCCTCTCGAATGGTCACGCTTCAATGCTGCTGTATAGCCTGCTTCATCTTGCCGGTGTCAAGGCGGTCAACGCGAAATACGAACACGTTGGTCAGCCCTCTGTGACACTTGACGATATCAAGCACTTTCGCCAGTTAGACAGCAAATGCCCTGGACATCCTGAATATCGGTGGACCTCTGGAGTTGAGACAACCACTGGCCCCCTTGGTCAGGGTGTGGCGACAAGCGTTGGCATGGCTACCGCCGGACGCTGGATGGCTGCGTACTTCAACCGCCCCAGCTTTGAGATGTTCAATTACGACGTTTATGCCATCTGTGGCGACGGCTGCTTGATGGAGGGTATTAGCAACGAGGCTGCCTCGCTGGCCGGTCATCTGAAGCTCTCGAACCTGTGCTGGATTTATGACAACAACCACATCACCATCGAAGGCAATACCGCCCTGGCCTTTACCGATGATGTGGCAACACGCTTCATCGCCTATGGTTGGAACGTGACACGCGTTGGTGACGCCAATGATCTGGACATGTTGACACGGGCTTTTCAAACGTTCAAGGCCACCACAGATCGCCCGACGCTCGTCATCGTTGACAGCCATATCGGCTATGGTGCCCCACATAAGCAAGATACCAGCGCAGCCCACGGCGAACCGCTTGGCGAAGAGGAGGTCCGTTTAACGAAGCAGGGCTATAACTGGCCTCCAGACGCCAGGTTCCTGGTGCCAGACGGAGTGCGTGAGCATTTCCAGGGTGAGATGGGCAAGCGCGGCGCTGAACGACGCGGTGCCTGGGACCAGATGTTTGCTGCCTATCAACAGCACTACCCTGAACTGGCCGATGATCTTGAAAGAATGCAGTATCGCCAGCTTCCAGATGACTGGGATCGTGATGTGCCAACATTCGAGCCTGATCCAAAGGGGCTCGCCAGTCGCGAATCCTCCGGCAAGGTACTCAATGCCATCGCCAAAAATGTCCCCTGGTTGATCGGTGGTGCAGCGGATCTGGCACCTTCGACCAAAACGCGCCTGACCTTCGACGGAAGTGGCGATTTACAAGCAGGAAACTATGCCGGGCGGAACTTCCACTTTGGCGTCCGCGAGCATGCTATGTGCGCAATCCTCAATGGTATGGCACTTTCCAAAATCCGGCCTTTCGGATCCGGGTTCTTGATCTTCAGTGATTACGCACGCCCTGCCATCAGGCTCAGTGCACTCATGGAAATCCCGGTGATCTCAATCTGGACGCACGATTCGATCAGCCAGGGTGAAGATGGACCGACTCACCAGCCGGTGGAGCATCTTCTTTCGCTGCGAGCTATACCCGGGCTGATCGTCATGCGACCGGCTGATGCGAACGAGGTCGCCCAGGCGTGGAAAGTAATCATGAAACTGCAGCACGAGTCGGTTGTGCTGGTACTCTCCCGGCAAACATTGCCTACATTTGATCGCACAAGGTATGGCTCCGCAGCAGGCGTTGCGCGTGGGGCCTATGTCATGGCTGACGCTGTTGATGGCAAACCAGATGTCCTGCTCCTTGCTACCGGCAGCGAGGTTTCACTTTGTGTTGCAGCGTATGAACAACTCAAAGCGGAGGGTATAAAAGCTCGCGTCATCAGTATGCCATCATGGGAGTTGTTTGAACGCCAGAGCCAGGAGTATCGCGAGAGCGTCATGCCGCCCGATGTACGCGCACGTGTCGCAGTAGAAGAGGCATCTACCCTTGGCTGGGCCCAGTATGTTGGTCTTCATGGTACGGTCATTGGCATGCACACGTTCGGGACATCTGCACCGCTTCAAATGGTGCAGCAGTACTTCAAGTTTACAGCCGAGCATGTCGTCGCCGCGGCTAAAGAACAGCTCGTCCGTTCGCAGGACAGTGTCCAGCATTGAACTGTTTCCATGAGAAAAGAAGGGAAACGTGAAGGAGAAATTATGAAAGCAACACAACAACTCCATGAGGCCGGTCAGAGCCTCTGGCTCGACAATATCACTCGACGTCTGCTGACGAGTGGTACACTCAACCGGTATATTGATGAGTTTATGATTACCGGACTCACATCAAATCCTACGATCTTCGACCACGCTCTGAAGAACAGCCAGGACTACGACGATGCCATCCGTCAGAAGGTAGCTGAGGGGAAGGCTGGTGAAGCACTCTTCTTTGAACTGGCACTGGAAGACCTTATCCAGGCTGCTGATCTCTTTCGCCCGATATACGACGCGACGGACGGCGTTGATGGCTGGGTATCGCTGGAGGTATCGCCATTGCTGGCCTATGAGGCCAAAAGCACCCGCGCTGCAGCCAAACAACTCCATGACAGAGCGGCACGACCAAATCTTTTTATCAAAATTCCAGGAATCAGGGAAGGACTGCCTGCCATCGAGGAATCCATCTTTGCTGGCATCCCGGTCAACGTGACACTCTTGTTCTCTCATGATCATTACCTCGCAGCCGCAGAGGCATATATGCGGGGTATCGAGCGGCGCATCGCGGCCGGGCTCAACCCTGTTGTGCATTCCGTTGCCTCGGTCTTCGTGAGTCGCTGGGATAAAGCAGTCGAGGGGAAGATACCCTCCGAACTCAGTAACCAGTTGGGGATCGCTGTCGCCAGTCGCACGTACAAAGCGTACCGCGCTCTCCTTGACACGGATCGCTGGTTACGACTCGAAAATGTGGGGGCGAGGCCGCAGAGAGTCTTGTGGGCCAGCACCGGCACCAAGAACCCCGAAGCATCCGATGTTCTCTACATCAAGGCTCTTGCTGCGCCTCATACAGTAAATACGATGCCCGAGCAGACGCTGCTCGCATTCGCCGAGCATGGCGAGGTCGGAGATATGCTTGCAGCAGATGGGGGGAATGCTGAAGAGCTGCTCGCCCGGTTCGGAAAAGCAGGCGTTGACTACGATGCGCTCGCTGCAAAACTCCAGCGTGAAGGCGCGGAAGCATTTGATGCATCCTGGAATGACTTGATGAGCTGTATCGCTTCAAAGAGCGAACTGCTCACAAGAGTCGGCTGAAGTTCATGAGAGAGGGGATTCAAATGAAAGCATTTGGTCTCGTAACAGTCTTCCGCACATTGCCTACCCGCATCAGTCGGCTCCACGAGCTGG
>DATGJV010000355.1:0-4324 GCA_035295005.1 Ktedonobacteraceae bacterium
AGATGCGCTCACTATAGGCCCACTCGAGGGTAAGCCGCCCTGCTACTACCTGCCCATTGATCTCTAACCAGTAACCTCTCTCGCCCCGCGGACTGCGCGCTCGCCCGAACGAATTTTGCTCAGCCTCAAACAGCGTACTCACCTCCGCACCTGCATCCACTCGTCCAAAATAATTGAAGCTCACCTGTGGCGACGGAAATGCTTGTAAGTCTGCAACAGCCTCTTTGTCCTGACTATAGTAGCGCAACACACCGTAGCCGATCCCATGATTGGGAATGCGCCGCAACTGCTCTTTCACGGCCACCAGAGCTTCACCTGGCTCCGACAGGTAGCCCTTCCCACCGGCAGTATCCAGCGAGAGCAGCACGGGGAAACGCACGGTAAACCAGCCAACACTGCGCGTCAGGTCTACATCCTCGAAAAGTTCCTCGCGCCCATGCCCTTCCAGCTGGAGCAAAAGTCGTGGCTCGCCCGTCCAGCGGGCAAAGCTCTGCACGAGGGCTGTCAGCAGCACATCGTTGATGTGTGTACGATACACTTCGGGTACCTCTTGCAACAGCGCCCGCGTCTCTTCAGGCGTCAGGCTCACCTCCACTATACGAGCTAACCCCTCCGTATTGCTTCCCTCCTCAACAGGAAAGTCAACGGGGATAGCAGGTATATCCTTCCGGCAGACATCCTGCCAGTATGCGCACTCAGCTTGCAGCTCAGACGAGTGCGCATACTCTCTCAAAAGTCTGGCCCAGCGTGCGAATGGAGTTGTTGGTAGCGGCAGCCGGGGTACCTGACCACGCTGCAAGCATTGATAGGCTAGCTGGAGATCCTCCAGCAGGATGCCCCAGGAGACGGTATCTACCAGCAAATGATGCATTACCCACAGCAAATGCCGACCGCGTTCCGGTCCCAGGTCAAAGAGTGCAACACAGCACAGTGGGCTTGCTGTGAGGTTCAGACTGGCTTGCACATGTGTCGCTTGCTCTTCCAGGATTTGTGTCTGCTCCTGAGCGGCAAGCATTGAAAGGTCTATCCTGTGCCAGGGGAGATTCACTGTGTCTTCGGGCAGGAACAATTGCCAGCTATCAGCCCCTTGAATGCAGTGTGCACGCAGGATGGCATGCTGTTTGAGGACCTGTCGCACTGCCAACTCGAGCAAGGTCTCATCAATTTCGTCCGCCAGCTTCAGTTGTACAGGCTGATTCCAGTGGTGAGGTTCGGGCAGGCGCTTCTCAAAGAACCAGTGTTGAATGGGCGTGAACGAAATAATGCCGGTCTCCATTCCCCACTGTCCCATCTGCACCTGCGACTGTTGATCAATCAATGGTGCCAGCCCGGCGATGCTTTGTGCCTGGAAAAGCTGCCGTGGAGTCAGGTTGAGGCCAGCCTGCCGTGCCCGTGCGACGACTCTGATGCTCAGAATCGAATCGCCCCCCAGATCAAAGAAGTTATCATGGATGCCTACATGATCCACCCCCAGCATTTCTGCCCAGATGGCTGCCAGTAAAGCTTCAACTGCTGTTCGGGGAGCTTCATCTGCCAGGCTCTGCGTCATATCTGGAACAGGTAACATCTGCCGATCAATCTTGCCATGTGGTGTCCGCGGCCATTGTTTCAGTGTCACTATCGCCACCGGCACCATATATTCCGGCAATCGTTCGCGCACAAACCTCAGCACATCCTGACTCAAGAGGGCATTTTCCTTCTCCACCGTGACATAGCCGACCAGGTGCTTCTCGCCCGCTCCTGCCTCCCGCGTCACGACCAGTGCCTCTCTCACCTGCGGGTGCTGGCTGAGTACCGCTTCGATCTCCCCTGGCTCTACTCGATAGCCACGAATCTTTACCTGCTCATCCTGTCGCCCTATGAAGTCCAGTACCCCATCAGCATGGTAACGCACGATATCGCCCGTGCGGTAAAGCCTCACGCCCGGCTCTCCACTATATGGATCGGGCACAAACCGTTCAGCCGTGAGTTCTGGCCTTCCCAGATACCCACGCGCTACCTGTTCTCCTCCGATATACAATTCCCCAGGCACTCCCACCGGCACAGGCTGCATATGCCCATCCATGACGTACATCTGGCTCTTTCCCAGTGGCTTACCCAGCGGCGTATGTACTCCCCATACACTTTCTGTCCCCTCAGAGATTTCAACCGGACAGGTCAACACTCCCACCGCCGCCTCTGTCGGTCCATAGTGGTTATACATTCTGCCCTCTGGCATACGTGCCGCGACTTCCTGTGCCCACCCCTGGTGTGATACCTCTCCTCCAATAATTAGCGCCCGGCGCGGCAACAACCGCGTAGGCTCCCTGGCCGCCAGGAGTGCCGCCAGATGTGACGGTGCGATCTTGAGATAATCCACTGGCTCCCTGGCGAAAACCGTCGCCAGTTCTTCCGCGTCCAGCCCCTGCTCTTTGCCGATGAGTAGCAAACGCCCTCCCGATAACAGTGCGCCCCACAGCATGGTCAAACTTGAGTCCACTGTCAGTGGCTGCAACAGCGCATAGCTTGCCTCCGGCCTCATCGCTACTCGTCTCCTGATCGCCTCTACATAATTGAGTATCTGCCGGTGCGCCACTACCACTCCCTTGGGCTGCCCTGTCGAACCCGACGTATACAGTACATACGCTGCCGCCTCCAGGGGTAGGCGCGTTCCCGCTTCGTCTCCTGGCTCCATACCGAGCCGCTCCCACAACTCTTCCAGGCAAAGCACCCTGGTCTCCTCTGCCCGCCCGAGCTTTTCCCACAGAGAGAGCCGGGTGAGCAAAACCCTGATGGACGCATCCTGTAGCAAGAAACGCAATCGTTCCGGTGGTGTGTTTGGATCAAGAGGCACATATGCTGCCCCTGCTTTCAATGTCCCCAGCACTCCTATCAGCAGTTCCGGTGAATGCTCTATCCACAGCCCTACCATTATCTCTGGCCCTGTTCCGCAGTCGCGTAAATAACTGGCAAGCTGGTTGGCTCTCTGGTTCAATTCGCCATAGGTCAGGCATCCTTCTTCACTAACCAGTGCCACGGCATCCGGCGTGCGCCCCGCCTGTACCTCAAAGCAGTGGGACAGGCTGCCCTCCAGCGTATAATGCTCCTGCGGGGCGTTCCACTCAATCAATACCTGCTGCTCTTCTTCCGCCGCCAGCAGAGGCAGTTCGGCCAGCCGTGCTTCGGGGTGCGCCACCAGTCCTTCAAGCAGGCGTTGCCAGTGACGCAACATTCGTTCCATTGTAGCTGCTTCGAACAACTCTGAACAATAGCGCAGCTGTGCCAGCAGCCCACGCGGCGTCTCCGAGAGGCTCAGGCTCAGATCGAACTTGACCGTCTCCAGTTCGATCTCGAGTGGCAAGACACGCAAGTCGGGCAGCATCGCGCCTGATGCCGGTAGATTATGCAGCGCAAACAGTACCTGGAAGAGCGGGGAGCGGCTCAGTTCCCGCTCCGGCTGCAATTCCTCGACAATTCTTTCAAAGGGCAGGTCCTGGTGGGCATAGGCACCCAGGCATGTTTCCTTCACGCGCTGCAAGAACTCCTGGAAACTCGGATTGCCCGCCAGATTGGAGCGCAACACCAGAGTGTTGACAAAACAGCCGATCAGATCCTCGCTCTCCGCACGATTGCGATTAGCGATCGGTGTACCTACCGCGATATCTTCCTGGCCGCTGTAACGCCACAGCAGCACCTGGAAGGCGGCCAGTAGTGTCATGAACAGTGTAACGCCCTCGCTTTGACTGAATGCCTCGAGGTCCTGGCTTAGAGCAAGGGGCAGGTACGTTTCCTGAGCCACTCCCCGCCAGGTCTGAATCAGTGGCCGTGGATGGTCGGTGGGCAATTCGAGCGGGGCGAGACCGTCTAATGTCTGTCTCCAGTAGGAAAGGTGAGATTTCAGCACCTCTCCCTGCAACCACTCACGCTGCCAGAGCGCATAGTCGGCATACTGCAATGGCAATGGCGGAAGAGGTGAGGGCTGGTCCGCCACAAATGCCTCATAAACTATGGTCAATTCCCTGAAAAACACATTCAGGGACCAGCCATCACAGACAATATGATGTATGCAGAGCAACAGAACATACTCCGTGGTCGAAAAACAGAGCAAGACAGCAGAGATAAGTGGGTCTTGGCACAGGTCAAAGATGCGATTTCCCTCGTCGGCTGTTATGCGCTGTAGCAGCACCTCTTGCTCGGCTCCGGAAACGCCCCGGAGATCTACAAACGGGAAAGGGAGAGCAGATGGGGGCATAATGATCTGAACGGGCTCATTCTGTTGCAAATCGAATCTGGTACGCAGCGCCTCGTGCCGACGTACAATCTCGTTGAGGCTGCGTGCCAGCGC
>DATGJV010000356.1:0-7442 GCA_035295005.1 Ktedonobacteraceae bacterium
GATTGTATGCCTGGCAGCACAAAACTTTGAGGCATACCCATGCAACACGACCTTTGTCTCTCGTGACAGGCTATTGCTATGATTCCTCGTCATTCTCCGTGGAAGAAGATGGTTGCTCTTTCATATCGGGAATGGGATGCAGAAAGTCTATGTGTTCGACTGAAATGGGTGTGGCTTTCACGGGGATAGTCACTGTCTTTTTTGTTTCTTTTTGTTCTCTTTGTTCTCTGGTTTCGGGGACATGCCGTAATGGGTCAAGATGCTCAACCGGCATGGCTGTTGATTTAGAGGGACGCGGCGGCTCGTGAACAAGGGTCCCAGTGGCAGTGCGCCGTAATCTTCTGCTGCGAGGAAGCAGTCCATTGGGGCGCACCACCCAGGGTTTGCGCTTGTTTGCCAGCATCACATCAGCGGACTCGCCACGCGCTGAGCGGTAGAGGCTGGCGATCACCACCCATGCAGCTGCTACAATCGGCGTTGCCAGTAATGCTCCAAAGGCTCCGAACAATTGCGCACCGATAATCAAGGCGAGGATTGAAGCCACGGGATGCAATCCCACGGCGTGACCTACTATACGGGGACCCAGGATGTTGCTCTCAATCATCTGCACAACGATAAAGTAAATCACAATCCAGAATGTGCGCGGGAATGGGTCCGGCAGTAGCAGCGAGAGCAAAATCGCGGGTATCGAGGCCAGCGCCGGCCCCACCATCGGAATGGTCTCAAAGAGAAATGCCAGCACGCCAATAATGAGCGCGTAGCTGCGCAGACCGAGAAACGCACAGCCAACCCCGGCCAGCACGCCAATGATCGCGGCAAGGGTCAATTGTCCGCGAATGTAATTTCCAACGACGCGGTTCAGAGCATCTTCAAAAAGTTCCGCGTGATTCATCAACCCCTTCGGCACAATACTGAAAATGCTATCGCGAATGCGTTTGCCATCCAACGTCAGATAAAAACTGATGACTACCACTAACAGGACATCAATAAAGGTGTTGGTAACAATCAGCGCGATATTCAGTACATTGCTCGCCAGTGTAGTGGCAAAACTGGTGGCCTGATTTTTCACTTGATTCAAGGCATCGGTGATATTTGATTGCGGAATGCCATTTTGTACCAGCGTCTTTTGCACGGATGCAAATTGTTGTGGCAACACATTAAAGAAGTTGACGACGGTACTTTGAAACGTTAGCACCTGCTGAATGAGTGAGAAAATGATCGCGTAACCGAGCGCACCCAGCGCCACCAGCACCAGTACATAGGTAATGAGCGTAGCCAGTACCCGCGGGATATACCTGTTCAATACGTTCACTAGAGGTGTGAGGAGAAATGCTACTGCCATAGCAAGTAAAAGGAGGACAACAGCATCAAGAAATTGACCCAGGATAGTCCACGAGGCCCATAATATAATGCCGATACAAATGATGCTGATCAGAATATCGCGGTTTTTCTGCCAGTTTCGGTCCATGCCATTTACCTCACACATACATCAGGAACTTTGTACTAGAACTACAGGTATTGTGGCAGGTTTTCTGCAAAAGAGCAAGTATGATGAGCGAAACTTTTTTATCCGTTTTGTCGTCTTTGTAGTAGGAATATACGGGGAAATATTCCTACATATTATGGTCTCAGGAACTTTAGGAGCTATACTATAGATAAGGCGATAGATTAGCTCAATGTAACTGGCGTTAATATTGTTTGTTCTATCCGTCTAATACATCATAGGGTTTTATCCCACCCTTCTAAATGGAAAGTGAAAGAGGACTTGCCCATGAACTTGTTCACACAAGCTGTTTTATATTGGACACTCCTCGGGTTGTTACTAGTATGGATGATTGTCTGCGCTATACTGGCACTGCGCCCGGAACCCGGAGAACGAAAGAGAGCGATGCGCGAGGAAGCGCCCGCACCATCAAACACCTTTGCCTTCACCACCGCCCCTGCAATGTTGCAGGTTATTACTCCTCAACCTGTGCCTGTTTCAGTGCATGCAGGTAATGGAAGCAACGACGCATCCTCGGACATTGGTAAAGCATCTGTTATGTAAAATATATTTAACATCAAAAAAGCAGCGTGTGACAGGAGCAACAAACATATAGCTCCTGTCACACGCTGCTTTTTTGATGTTGAGCAACAGGAATACGAATACACATCATAAATGGATGTTATCCGTAGTGCGAGCCGGACGAAACGAGCCGTTATCATTGATGAACACAAAATGACTGCCCCCGACATTGACAATCATGTCTACTTTACCATCCCCATTGACATCGCGGAAATCAAGTGTCGCGGGAGCAAGGTCCTGCCCTGGGCCAATCAGCGTCGGCCCGATAAACACTTTTGCTTTTGTGGCATCACCGCCCGGAAACTCAATTATTTCAATGTGGCTGTTCAGGTTCAACGCAATGAAGTGACTGGGGTTGCTTGACGAATCGTTTTGACCAACGACCGCGTCAACTTGATAGGTGCGCGGTCGCCCATAGTGCCAGTCATCCTGAGTCACCTGCCACCAGTTGGCAAACGAACTCAGCACTACCCAGCCCAGCACCATAATGAGCATCGCACCTCCCAGAAATACCATCCAATGGAGGCGACGCTTCTGCCCGTTTCTGTGTAATGCTTCCGTGTGCGGAATCGTTACGTTGGATACATCTACATCATCGGTTTGCACAGGGCGGCGGCGAGGCTGCACTGCGGGAAGACCTGTCTGCGTCGCACGTCGGCGCAACGGTACCTTTGGCTGATACTCAACGCCTTCATTGCCCTCATCACGATTTCTCCATGATGATTGCGATGATTGCGACGATAGCGTTTGTACGTCGGGTCGAGTGCGCCCCGAACGCCCGGTAGATCGTTCGTACCCGTCGCCGGTCTGGACATCTGCCGCGTACTGATAACGTCGCGCACTGGTAGGCAGACGCGAAGACAGGGCATCATCATAGCCGTCATAGTCGTCTTCATCCTGGATCGTGTCTGCCTCATGAAATGAGGTTTGCTTCACGGGAACATAACTCCCGCGTCGTGGTGGTATACGATTCTGTGCCACATTGGTACCTTCCTCTCATGAGATGATAGAGTAGCTCTTAGAACGTATTTTCTAATTACCAAGTATACTCTTTTTAGAACAAAAGTCAATACTTTTGGGTGGGCAATTTTTGCAAAGTAGTGGAAGAGGATATACAGTACCTTACCCGGTTAATTCCTTGAGAATAAACCCGTAGCGTTTTACGACTTGCTCGGCTACCTCACGGCGGATGGGTTGCTGGTCGTACATACTTATCTCTCTCCATACGCGCTGTTGTGTCCGTACATAGGCTGGGGATATTTGCCCTGCTGGAAGGCGGTTCCCGACCTCCATACCATGTAGCCCCAACACCTTCTGGAGTTCGTCAATTTCGGTGGAAAATATGCCAGGATTTTTACTGATCTTATCAAGTGCGTCAAAATCGGCATTATACTGTACAAGTTCGTGGAAAATGGCATCAAAGTCTTGCTCTATTGTTTGTACTTTGGCCTCTAGTTGCTCGGTTTGATGAGCCAGGTGCTGGCGCAGGAAGGCTTTGAGTTCCTCCGCGACGGCAGGGGTGCCGCGTGCTTGCTGTATAAACAAGAGGTAGCGATTGAGTTTCTCCAGCTCTTCGCGGTCGCGCTGGCGCACACCTGGAAGATAGTGTAAGGTTTCCAGTTTCTGACGTGCATCGAGGACAATTCTGTAACAGCGCAAGAGGCGACTACGCTGGAAAATATGTCGTTCCAGAACCGCTTTGAGTAGATCGAAACCGGCAATCTCGTCCAATTGTTTGCGTACTCCCTGCACATCCAATCGGGCATCGGCGGCGACACGTGCAATTGTGACAAACACCATCCACTCCATGGTACCGAGCAAGGACTTGCGTTGTTCAAGGGAGACTGGTCCCGCGGGGTCAGGCATAAGATAGAGCTGCTTATCCCTGAGATACTTATTCAGTTTCTCAGGGGGGAGGGTGCGCATAGCCGCTATGATGCGTTTCAGGCCAGCATTATCATTCGCCTCCAGGCTATCAAGTGTCCGGCGCATACTCGCGGAGATAGGGACAACGGTATTCAAACTCTCATGCAGTTGTGTGGCAATCTTTGTTGCCATCTCCGTGCGGCGTTCCACTGTCTCCGGGTACAGGTCAATTTTCGCGATGACCCCAATGGCATTAAAGGCCCGTGTCGGCCCCTGTGTAAGTTGCGCGAATTCTTCTAGAAATTTTTGATCTGCTGAACCAGCGACCGCTTTGATCAGATAAATAACCGCGTCGGCTGTATCGCCAAATTCTTTCGTTTTCTGGTTATGACGTTCCCGCACCTGCTTGCGCAGGCGCATATATTCCGCTATGGCACCTTGATGCTCATCCACGGCTGATTCTGTACCAGGGGTATCCACCAGCGTCACACGCTGTAAATCGGGGTTGGGCAAATAATACTCCAGCCGATCAATTTTTTCGGCCTCGCGCAGAGTCTCAATTTCATTTCCCTGTAAGCTATTCAAAAAATCGAGCGTCACATCGCGATAGCCGCCATCGCGCAAGAAACAACGTATCGGCTTATCAGAGGTAATCCTGTTGCTGCTGTAACAAAAATAGTTAATGGTTGCCGTTGTCTCGTCCGTTCCCACTTTGGCGAGGTCATCACGCAAGAGCGCATTAATAAAGGTGCTTTTCCCCGCTTTCACCTGACCCACGACCGCTACAACACAGGGTTGTGTGACCTGTACCGTTAACTTTTCAAAAAACAACGCCGGATTGCCTGGTAATACCTCACTGCGTAACAGGTTTGCGGCTTTGTACAATGCACTTTCAAGCTTCTCTTCGACCGTGTCCATGTAATTCACAGTAGGCGCTCCTTCGTGTGCGAGTTCAGGCCGATTTTATGCGCCGCCAGATGCGAATAGTTCTATCCTCACCAGCGGTAGCAAGTGAGTTCCCATGTCTGCTAAAGGCAACGGAATGTACTGCCTGGACATGTCCAGTCAGGGTTTGGAGTAGTTTTCCTGTACGGAAATTCCATATTTTCACCGTTCCATCAAGACTCCCGCTGGCAAGTAATTGCCCGTCGGGGTTAATCGCCACGGACAGGACAGGCGCATTGTGTCCGACAAGTGTGCGCAGAAGCGTTTTTGCTCGTAGATCCCAGAGCATAATAGTCCGGTCTTCACTGCCACTGGCAAGATTCCAACCATCGGAACTGAAGGAGATAGAGGTGACTGTTTGTTGATGACCAAAAAGGCTGCCCATTGATTGTCCCGTCTGCACATTCCAGAGGCCAATATTTCTATCCATGCTGCCGCTCACAAGCAATTGCCCAATTGGACTAAAAGCCACGCATGAGACAGCATAGACATGTCCAGTGAAGGTATATAGTAGAGCGCCATGTCCTGAGTGCCATACTTTGATCGTGGCATCATTGCTTGCTGTAGCAACTAACCGCTGATCGTGGCTAAAGGCAACGTCATTGATTCCACCATATGGTCCTTTGTGTCCAGCAAAGGTATGAAAGAGTTGCCAATTTTTGAGGTTCCAGAGCCGCGCCTGCTTATCTCCACCTCCACTTAGAAGGAGCCAACCATCTGGACTGAATGCCACCGAAGATACACCCTGTAACTCGCCGCCAGCGTTCTGAATCAGGGCTATTTCACTTCCTCTATTTAAATCCCACAGGCGAATGGTTCTATCATCGCTCCCACTGGCAATAGCATGCGCGATGGGGCTAAAAGCAACGGTGCGCACTCTACTGCCATGTCCGATCAATGTTTGCACGAGGGCAAATGTACTGACAGGCGGCGGAGGTGGAATATCCACAATTACGGTTGGGTCTGTTAGCGGCTCATGTAATGGTCGCGGCTTATCTGTTGCCTCTCGCGATTGCGGCGGATTCTTCAGTATTGTCGAATCTTGTACTTGCACGAGGTCGGTCTTAACGGCACCCAACTCCTCAATTTCAATCGAAGCAATCTCCTGTCCGTTCAGTCCAAGATTCGCAGCCAGATCATTAAGTCGTTCAACTTCCCGTTGCTCCATTTTTTTGTCAGCCCAGGCTGCTTTTACTGCCACGCGATACCTATCTCGCTTGATTGCGCCATTCCAAAGATCGTGCGCGTGAAAAGCTGCACCAAAGGCAACGGCGACGTTCTGATATTGCCATGCCCGAAGTTCTAACGAGAGCGTCTCTTTAAGGGAACGTTGCACCAGTGGGACGCTTGAGGAACCACCAATCAACACCATAGTGTCAACGTTATAACCGCTACTCTTTGCCAGCTCAAGCAGCGTACTCGTCTGTTGCACAGTGCTGTCCACTTTTTTTCTAATCAGCCCCTCGAATGTCGCACGGTCTAACTCATGCTCAAAAGGTACGCCTCCCGACAGGAGAGAACTGAATCGCCAACGCTCAAATTGCGAGAGGTTATGTTTTCGTAGACGGCAATCATGGAGGAAATGCAAGTCCCGTCTGCCTGTGAGGCTGATGGAACGATGAAGCTTCTCTTGCGCGATACTATCGCAATAGGTATAGAGAGCGTCATCGAAATCATCACCGCCGCAGCGTATCAGACCTTGAGATAGGACAGGGATATAGTTCCCTTCATCACGCGCCAGGATAGCCAGGTCAAAGGTGCCACCGCCCAGATCGTACACAAGGACATAGTTGCCGACTTTCAGGCCCATTTCGGCGTATGCACGTGCGGCGGCTACTGGCTCCTTCATCAATTCAACGTGTTCAAAACCAGCCGCAACCGCGGCCTCACGTATCTTCCCTTGCTCTAACGTATCAAATTTTGTCGGGCAGGTGATAACGGCATGTTTCACTTTCTCATTGAAATGACGTTCTTCCGCATCACGTTTGAGTTTGCGAAAAATCTCCGTTGCCACATCTACCGCATCAATAATTCTATCATCCGGCAAGGTAATCGGCGCGGAATTCACAATTTCTCGCTTGGCACTGATAATAACCCGCTCCCATTCCTGCGGGTCTTCCAACATTTGCACCGCATATGTACCAACAACGGTCTGTTCTTTCCCGTAATACACAACTGAAGGTGTTTGCTCTTCTGTTTCACGATTCTTGATAATATCAGCTTGCCCGCTTTTCGGGTTAAACCATGCCATTTTACTGTTCGACGTACCAAAATCAATACCAATTGTCGGTACTCCAAATTCCATAGCATGCTCCTCGCCACTCGTAACTAAGCCTGAGAGCCGGTGGGCGCTTTCAGGGCCTGATCCATTAACTTGAGGTCTGACATGATCGCATGAATTGATGTACTAAGCTGCTCCCACTCGAACAACTGACCCTGGAGTTGCTCGGCTTTAGCCGCACGCTGTTGCTTATCCATACGCTTAGCTTCTTCCAAACGGTCGTTGGCCGCCTGCGCTTCTTGCAACTTCGTCGCGGCGATATCTTCAAGTTGCTCCTCCATTGTA
>DATGJV010000357.1:0-2794 GCA_035295005.1 Ktedonobacteraceae bacterium
CGCCCGACAAACGTCCTTTTGTAGTGTCTCGCTCCGGTACCGCAGGTATCCAACGTTATGCTGCCATGTGGACAGGCGACAACTCAAGCTGGTGGGAGCATATCTCGCTGGGGCTGAGGATGTGTCTCAACCTGGGCATCAGCGGCCTTCCCTTCGCCGGTACCGATATTGGCGGTTTCTGGGACGATTGTAACGGCGAATTGCTTGTCCGCTTTGCGCAAATGGGCGCGTTCTTGCCCTTTTACTGGAACCACAATGCCACGCACGAAGTTCCACAGGAGCCGTGGGCATTTGGTGAACCTTACGAGAGCGCCTATCGTTCCACCATCGAGCTACGTTATCGCCTACTGCCCTATCTCTACAACCTGTTTCACGAAGCCTCTATCAATGGTTCGCCAATCATCCGTCCTCTGTACTACCACTACCCGCAAGACCCCTCTGTCTACGCCATCGAAGATGAGTTCCTCATCGGCGATACTCTCCTCTCCGCACCCATTCATGTACAGGGGGCCACCAGTCGGCAAGTCTACCTGCCCCAGGGAACATGGACCCATTACTGGGACGACAAATCCTATGAAGGCGGCAAATCATACGAGATAGAAGCTCCACTGGCGCAATGGCCTCTTTTCGTGCGCGGCAATACGATTCTTCCGAGCGCACCGGTGATGCAATACATTGGGCAACGCCCAACCGATCCTCTAACTGTAGCCTGTTATATGACTGGAGATGGTCAGGCAAACTATACACTCTACGAGGATGACGACAATAGCCTGGCTTATCAGCGCGGGGAGTTCGCTCAAACAATGATTACGTGCCACGTTGCAGGTGATACAACCGAAGTAACCATTGAAGAACACTTTGACGCCTATCGCCCACCACGCGAATGGTATGAAATCGTTGTTCATACGGATGGCTACAAATTGCAACAGCGCACGCAGGTGGGACAAAAGAAGATAAGGCTACAACTCTAAAGAAGATGCATATCCCTCCCAAACTAATTTCGCGGCAGATTATTTTGCTTCTCAGGCCATTTGACAATGCTCAGCATAGAAATATGGTATAGTCTGAAGTAGGAAATCCATTTCATCCAATCTTCAAGGAGAATTTTATGCTCAAACCCCACACCAGTTATTTACTCACCAGAACGACGTTTTTCCGCATTGGCATCACATCCTCCGGCACTAATATCGTTGTCGCCCATATCGTCGAACTGGGGAGGTAGCAATGAACGAACAACCTTCTTTCGCGATTGACGAGTGGAGCGTGCGCGAGGTGGGACTTCACCTTGACAAACTTGCGCAGATGGAGTCTATTTTCGCCCTTTCCAATGGACATATCGGGCTACGGGGCAACCTTGATGAAGGGGAGCCCCACGGCTTGCCCGGTACCTATCTGAACTCTTTGTATGAACTACGCCCGTTGCCCTATGCTGAGGGCGGCTATGCCTATCCCGAATCTGGACAGACAGTTATCAATGTGACCAATGGCAAGCTCATTCGCCTCCTTGTTGATGACGAGCCTTTTGACGTTCGCTACGGTGAAGTTGAGAGCCATGAGCGAGAACTCGACTTACGCAACGGGGTACTGCGCCGCCGTGTTCGCTGGACGACTCCCGCGGGACGCACGGTCAAGGTTTCATCCGTGCGCATGGTCTCTTTCACTCAGCGGGCCATCGCGGCCATCTGCTATGAGGTTGAGCCCGTTGATGCTCCGATACGTTTCGTTGTGCAGTCGGAAATGGTTGCCAACGAGGCCCTCCCGCCTCAGAGTAAAGACCCCCGTGTAGGGGCCGCTCTTGAGTCCGCGCTCGAATGTGAGGAACACGTTGTCCATGGAACCGCCGGGCTTCTACTTCATCGCACCAGGGTCAGCGGACTGCTCATGGGGGCAGCGATGGATCACTACATTGATGGGCCAGCCGATATGCTCATTGAGTCCGGCAGCTCGCCCGATGTCGTCCGCGTATCCATCGCGGGACGAATGAAGCCGGGCGAGCGGTTGCGTATTGTGAAAGTCATTGCCTACGGTTGGTCGAGTCTGCGTTCGCGACCCGCCATGCACGATCAGGTCGTAGCTGCTCTGACCGCCGCGCAGATAACTGGCTGGGAGGGCCTGCTTGCCGAGCAGAGGGCTTACCTGGATGACTTCTGGTCGCGTGCCACCATCGAGTTGGATGGCGACGCTGAGATTCAGCAGGCGGTGCGCTTCGCTCTTTTCCATACCTTGCAAGCGGGCGCTCGTGTAGAACACCGACCCATTCCTGCCAAAGGGCTGACGGGTACCGGCTATGATGGTCACGCATTTTGGGATTCGGAGATTTTCGTTCTGCCTGTACTGACATTGACCGCGCCTCACGCAGCCGCCGATGCTTTGCGTTGGCGTCACTCGACCCTCGACCTGGCACGAGAGCATGCGCGTGAGTTGGGGCTACGCGGAGCTGCTTTCCCGTGGCGAACCATCACAGGAACCGAGTGTTCTGGCTACTGGCCCGCTGGCACGGCTGGTTTTCACATTAACGCGGACATCGCCTATGCCGTGGCATTTTACATCGCCTCGACCGGCGATACCGTATTTGAAGAGAAGGTTGGACTCGAACTGCTCGTTGAGACGGCCCGACTGTGGCGTTCACTCGGCTACCTCAACAGGGCGACTGATCAATTTCGTATTGATGGCGTCACCGGACCCGATGAATACAGCGCCCTTGCTGACAACAACGTCTATACGAATCTGATGGCACAGCACAACTTACGCTGGGCTGCGGACGCTGTGCAACGCCACCCGGAGAAGGCGCATA
>DATGJV010000358.1:0-5654 GCA_035295005.1 Ktedonobacteraceae bacterium
TCGGTGGAGACCTCTGTGGCAATGATCCCTTGCTCGAAACTGACCTGGGCAACCAGCTCCAAGGTCCACACGCTGCGATCTCTGCCAAAGTCGTGTGGACTGCGATGCAAGAGCTCTTGTAATCGCTGGCATCCTTCTTCGGTAAACGTGGTTCGTAAGTGGTGGGGGCGTGAGGAGCCCTCTTGCAGCACGGCCAAGCCGGTCGCATTGAAGTCTTTGATCACATTGCGTACCGTCTGGTCGTCGCAGCCAAGCTGCAGGGCTATTGCGGGAGCACGTTCTCCGCGAGAACTGGCCAGCAAGATCTGGCAACGGCGCAAGACAAAGGCATCGGACGAACGCAATCCTTTTTGGACCTGGCGGTGTTCGTCTTCGGTAAGCGGTCGGATAAAAATGGGTGGTCTCATACCCTTTATTGTACCACATTTCCTATCACCTTTGGTGTCTATGCACTAGGCTGTATTTCCTGGGGCTTCACTGGCTCTACAAGACGAAGTCGGCACTGTTATATGGCATCGGAGAAGACGCAGCGTTTATCGCATCAGCGATCGCGGACAGGGGCCAGGATGACAGGCGTCCTGCATGAGGTGTCCTGTGGTTGTCCGGCTAGCCGGGCAATGAAAAGATTGGGAAAGGACACATACAAGGGTATGTCCTTTCCCAATTGCCCTGTAAAGTGGCGTGAAATGTCTCTACAGGCTGTTTCAGCTAAATTGCTTTTAACACTCGCTATGCCCGCAGCTATAACACTTGCGACAGCCTTCCTCGTAGACCATTGTGTTGCACCCACATTGCGGACAAAGATTGCCAGTGACGCTCAAATTGCTCAAACTGAGTGTCGAAGGCCCATCATCTGAGTCATTGACGACGCCATTACTATGACCGTTCTTTGTAGAAGCATCTTCTTGCTTGTTGCTCTCGCTGGTCTGCTCGCCGACCTCCTCTTTTGCTCGCAACATGTCCATGTGTTGTTCCAGCACACGCGCAACTGCATCGGGCAACGAACGTACCTGTTGCATGCCGAAGCCAATAGAACGGCTACCGCCAATGGCACGTAGTTGATCCGCGATCTCCTGTGCTCGGTCTGCCTGTGAAAGTGGGCTGAGAATACGCAGATTGAGCGAGATTAAACGACCTAGAGCTTCCGCCAGTGCGCTGATATCGCTACCAGCCTTACCAACATTGACAAACACCTCGAATGGCCCATGCTCATCACTGTTGATGGTAATATTGACCTTGCCTTCCGGTGCGGTCACATGACGAGTATAGCCCTGCAACATCTCCGGCACCGGCTTGATGCCCTGGTGAATGGAGGTAATTGGCTCCATTGCCGGAGTCTGTTGCGCCTGCGCCTTCTTCTCATCCTCGACGCGGGTGAGAACGGCGTCACGCGAACCATCACGGTAGTAAGTGATGCCCTTACAGCCCATCTCATAGGCCAGCCGGTAGAGCCTCTGCACTTCATCCACCGTATGGCTATTAGGAGCATTCACCGTTTTGCTAATACTGGAGTCCGTGTACTGCTGGATAGTCGCCTGTACCCGCACATGCTCCTCTGGCGTCAGGTCATTGGATGCGACGAAGTAAGCGGGCGTTTGCTCGTTGGGATGCTTATCGCGCCACTCCGCGAGTAATGGATGATAGAGAATATGTTCACCCGTGCGGTCGCGGCGCACCATCGCGAAGTCGTAGACCGGCTCGATACCGGAACTGACACCCGCGAAGAGGCTGGTTGTACCAGTCGGTGCCTGTGTTAACAACACCGCGTTGCGGATACCTTGCTGCTTAATCTTCCCCTGTATCGCTTTCGGCAAACGTTTGATGAACTTACCTTGCATATACTTGTCGCGGTCATAATTTGGGAACGAGCCTTTTTCCTCCGCGATATCAGCAGAAGCTTCATAGGCAGCGTCGCGAATAGTGCTATAGATGCGTTCAATCACCGGCACCGAAGCCTCACTGCCATAGGCAATCTTCATCTTAATCAGCGCATCGGCCAGCCCCATTGTCCCCAATCCTGTGCGCCGCGTGCCAAGTTGTGCCACCCGGTTCTCCTCAATGAAGTACAGGTTAGCATCAATGACATTATCCAGGAAGCGCATCGCCACCTTGCTTATCTCCGCCAGCCGCTCGTAATTCATCCGCCCATTTTCTACAAATGCCGAAAGGTTCAGCGCACCGAGGTTGCAAACGCCCCACGGTGGAAGACCCTGCTCGCCGCATGGATTCACACACCGGATATTCTCGTAATACCACGTGTTTGACTCAGTATTGTACCGGTCCATAAACACCATACCTGGCTCGGCTGACTCCCAGGCGGAAGTGCAAATCAAATCCCAGAGATGGCGGGCGCGGATGGTCTTCATTACTTTGCCTTGCCAGATTAGGTCCCAGTCGGCATCGTTTTTGACTGCCTCCATGAACTTGTCGGAGATACAGACGGAGAGGTTGGCATGTTCGATTTTTCCGGCGGTACGCTTGACCGTGATGAACTCTTCGATGTCCGGGTGATTATCGTCAAGCATTAGCATTAAGGCGCCCCTTCGACTTCCCCCCTGCTGAATCACATCCCCCGTCGCTACAGAGTACAATTGCGCCCAGGAGCAAGGCCCGGAAGCCGTACCATTGACCGTCTTGATGTAGGAACCGCGTGGACGTAATGTTGAGAGGTTGATACCAACGCCACCACCGCGTGCCATAATTTCCGTCATTACTTTTAAATTATCGAGTATTCCTTGACGACTATCATCAGGGCTCGATATTACATAGCAGTTATAGTATGTTACCTCATGGCCCGACCCCGCACCTGCGAGAATACGCCCGCCTGGCACAAACTGGAAGTTTGAGAGTGCCTCGTAGAAACGCCCTTCCCATAGCGCCTTCTGCTCTACTGTTGGTTCCACGGCGGCGATACCACGCGCCACTCTGGCCCAGAGATCCTCTGGATGAAATTCTAAGGGTTGCCCGGCGGCATCTTTGAGGGAATATCTATCCATAAAGACCTTCTGGCGAATTCCCTCCAACTGCGTCTGTTCCTGCGTACCCGTTTGCGTCTGAGAAGATTGCTGCTCTAACACGTGACCTTGCTCCTTCTGTCTGGCTATCAAATAGTGTACGAACGCTGTGTGCGCTGTATGTCTGGTTTACCCGGTGAAACACCATCTGGTGCATCGGGCATATTGTACATATTTTCTTTTTTTGGGATCCCGTTACTCAGTATACTCAGAAAAAACGAGAATTACAACCCCTTTTGCACAACATATTGTTATTTGCTATGAATTGGACACAACATATTGATGTTTGTGTTTGTGATATGATATGCGAAGAGGCGCAAAGGATCAAAAAGCGCCAAATAACAGGTATCTGGAGAACGTATGCGTGCTGAAATACTATCATGTGGGACAGAATTACTGTTGGGTCATATTACCGATACAAATGCGACGTACCTGACCCAGAGTTTATCGGCATTAGGAATTGACCTGTATTTTGTGTCGGAAGTGGGCGATAACCTGGAGCGCATCGTTGATACACTGCGGCGTGCCTGGAATCGTTCCGATTTAATTATTATGACGGGCGGTCTGGGGCCGACAGAGGATGACCTTGCTCGTGAGTCTATCAGCGCGTTGCTGGGCGAGACGATGCAGGTAGACCCGACATTAGAAGCGGAATTGCGCGGCATGTTCGCGGGACGTGGGGCGCAGATGCCTGAGCGCAATATTAAACAGGCCACGCTGATTCCTTCGGCGCAGGCGTTGCCCAATCCACGAGGAACAGCGCCAGGTTGGTGGGTTGAGAAAGATGGGCGTATTATTGTTGCCATGCCGGGTGTGCCAAAGGAAATGTATCGCATGTGGGAGCAGGAGGCTATTCCACGGCTGAAACCATATACGGGCGGCTTAATCTTTACACGCATCCTGCGCGTCTCCGGCATGGGTGAATCAACAGTCGAGGAGCGTCTGGATACGCTCATTCACAGCAACAACCCGACGCTGGCAACATATGCCAAAGTGGATGCAGTAGATGTGCGCATTACCGCGAAGGCCGAGACGGCTGAGGAGGCAGAACGACAGGTTGCCGCAATGGAAGTGCGAGTACGCCAGCTATTAGGTTATCACATTTTTGGTACCGACAGAGATACCTTGCAGGGTGTTGTAGGGAACTTGTTGCAAGCACGCCAACAATCGCTGGCGGTGATGGAGTCGCTGACAGGTGGTTTGTTATCAAGTACCATAACGGATGCGCCCAATAGCTCGAAGCATTTTATTGGCGGCATTGTGGCGTACAGTATTCAACTCAAAGAGCAAATGGGTGTGCCGCAGGAGACCATTGAGCAATACGGGGCGGTCAGTGAGCAGACGGCTCGCGCAATGGCACACGCGGTACGCGAGCAACTGGGGGCTGATTTTGGCATAGGCATCACTGGCGTGGCGGGTCCAGATATGCAGGAAGGGAAGGCTGTTGGCACTGTGTATATAGCCATAGAAGGGCCAACGGGAGTTGTGACGGGGATGGGACCGGGATGGCGTGGTGGGCGCGAAGATAATAAGCGATTCGCGGTACTTACCGCCCTAAATCTGCTGCGTTTGTTTCTTGAGGGAGTGAAGAAAGCCACGTAGGCTATAGCTCTTGTCACCTTTCCTCAGGAGTGTTATTATCGGCGATAGTAGCAACTGATTACCAGCAAAGGAAAACAGGGAGAAAGCTGGCAAGCTTTTCTTCCCTTCTGTGTGCCTGTGAAGACATCAACCAGGAATATGCGCAAGGCGAGTTCTAAAGACCGTATCGAGAGCAAAAAGCAGATGCGGCCTCGTTTTCGTCTGAAGCGTTCTACCTTTTTCTTTAAGCTTTTCGCGGTACTTGGCCCAGGTTTGATCGCAGCCAACGCGGGCAATGATGCCGGTGGTATCGCCACATTTGCTTCAGCAGGGGCGAGTTATGGGTACAATTTGTTGTGGGCCTTACTCATTGCTGGTTTTTGCCTGGCTATCGTGCAAGAGATGTGCGCTCGCATGGGTGCTGTCACAGGGAAGGGACTCGCGGACCTCATTCGTGAAGAATTTGGTGTTCGTTGGACGGCGCTGGCGATGCTGGCACTCTTGATTGCGAATACCGGCGTGACGGTTTCAGAATTTCTGGGTATCGCGGCGAGTGTACAGGTACTGGCAAACGACCCGCATACGTGGTTTATCTATCTGGTGGTACCTCTGTCAGGTTTTATTCTCTGGTGGTTAGTGATTAAGGGATCGTATCGCCGCGTCGAGAAAATTTTTCTGGTCATGTCGCTTGGTTTCCTGGCCTATATTCCCGCTGCGTTTGCCGCGCATCCCGCCTGGAGCGATGTTGGCAGAAGTGTCATTCTTCCTCACTTGAGTACAGAAAGTGGCTACTTACTGACGGCAGTCGCGCTTGTTGGCACAACAATTAGCCCGTATATGCAGTTTTTTATCCAGTCGTCGGTTGCTGACAAGGGCATTAAAGCGGATGAATACAAGTACGAGCAGCTTGATGTCTATAGCGGTACTGCGTTTGCTGTCTTAATTGCGGGCTTCGTTATCATTGCCACGGGTGCTACGTTGTTTCCGAACCATCCAGTGCAGACAGCGATTGACGCGGCGCTCTCGTTACGAGCGTTTGCCGGTCAGTATGCTTCAATC
>DATGJV010000359.1:0-7137 GCA_035295005.1 Ktedonobacteraceae bacterium
GGCCCGACAAAAGCTACATCTATCCCTGGCACTGAAAGAATGTCATCGAGATTCTGGAGTGCCTGCATACTTTCAATCTGGATAGTCACGAGAATGGCATCGTTGGCTGTTTGTGCGTAACTCGGCCAATCGGTGATGCCAAAGCCATATGGGCCGAAAGCTCCACCAATGCTGCGATTCCCGGCGGGCGGATATTTCGCGAATTCTACCGCTCGTTGCGCCTCTTCGCGGGTATTGACCATCGGTACAACCACACCCCATGCTCCGGCGTCCAGCGCCCACTTGAACCACTCGACACTGTTGGCAGGAACACGCACAATAGGAGCGCAGGTACCAGCATCGGCGATGGTGGCTACCATATCAGCCATGAGAACGGCATTGTGCGCCGTATGTTCCATATCCACGACGAGCCAGTCAAAGCCGAGTCGCGCCATAATTCTGGCCGAAGGAATACTGGGAAGGCTCAACCATGCCCCCAGTACTGGCTCACCCTGTTTCAGTTTCTCTTTCACCGCGTTCGTTCGCATGCAATGTCCATCTTTCTGTTCGTGTTGCTATGAAAATATCACCTCACCTGTTTGTATTATGGCACTATGCTTGATGGGGACGCAACATTAGCAACATCAACGACATGTAGTGACGGGCTGATGGATGTGAGCCCCTGAAACAGGTAGCCACTGGCGGACTGGCACATTGCTGTCGCTCGTGCCAGGGGGCGCGATAAATCGGGCCCCTACGCGCCTGCCGGCGCAATCAACCCGCGCCTGCGGCGCATGGGCCAGACCCGCGCCGGCAGGCGCGTAGGGGCCCGATTTATCGCGCCCCGGGTTCCTCTTTTATCCAGTAGCCGCCAACGGTCTCTATTGAATACGGTTGACCTGTGACTTGCGAGAGCCGCAGCAGGATGTTTGCTACATCCTTTTTTGACAGAGCGCCTCCCTGTTCCATCCAATAGATGAGGCCGGGTTCGACATTGGCGATGGCGGCAATGGCGTAGGTACTCAAGTTGTGCTTCCGTTTCAACTCTCGCAACGTGATTTTGCCTTCTTCACTGATGTATGGCACCTTCCTTACTTACCCTATTACTTTCGTATAGATTTCTATCATCACCTTGCCTGCTTCCTCTTTCCCGATGTGCTTTTCCAGATTCTCGCGGTGCCGTCCCAGGTTGTTGTACTTTTGCTCTATGATTTTGTGCGATGCCACCGTGGCATACCCGTACAGGGCTAGATTCATTGCCTCACATTCCCGTTCAATCTGCTCGCGTATCCGTGCAATCTCGCTCATGGTATCTGTCCTCCCTTATCAATTCAGCGCAATATGTTATGTCATCAAGATGGATTCTATTGCGGTAATGTATAGTATAATAGATACCACTTTAATGGGATTGTGTCAAGAGGTGAAGTCTAGTATCATTCGTATAGCAACTATAAAGGGACGGACAAACTGATATGAGACGCTTACGCGTGAAAGAGGTGGCCCAGGCCAAAGGCTTTACGATGGCTCGCTTGCAGAGGGCAGCTGACATTAATCTCAAAACAATGCAGTCCATCTGGCATAATCCCCGGCATGATGCATCATTGAACACGCTGGATAAATTGGCGAAGGCACTCGGTGTCCCCGTGACCGAGTTGATAGAAGATGTGCCGGAGGAGCTACCGCCAGATGTGTCAACCGGCAAGAAATCAAAGAAAGTAGCTGAAGGTTCGGATGGCTACAACGCGGAAGGCCGGAATTCCTGAGATCCAGCGCATACGAAATATGAACAAGACAGGCAAACGACAGGCCACCCTGGTCAGTTTTCAGGGATAGCCCATCGTTTGTTTCGTGTGTTGCGTTGTGATACGTATCTCTAATGTCCCGTCGGAAGATTAATCTCCTCTCCTTCTTCTTCAGCCATAATGACGCCAACGCCGGATTCGTCTATCTCCTTCATCTCATCGGTCGCGAAGCCGCTGGCAACTCCCCAGTAATAGGCGATCAAGCCAATAACAAGCGCGAGAATGTTGTCCCAGGGAAAAGAGATAGCCGGATTCTTGAGCGGCCCGTAGACGCCGTAGTACGAGAGCAAGTAAGAGGCGAATACCAGGAAGAAGAACCACCAGGCGGCATTGACGGCCCGCTTCCCTTCTCTATTGCTGACAAGCCAGGTGACAACGGTAAAAACAATCACCTCAGCGACGCTGAGAACAAAGAAGATGGGAAAGCTCAACTGATTGGCACCAATAGGGCCGAACGCTTGCGTCACAATCCACGCCGCCAGGAAGAGGACGCCGATGATTATGCCGATTGGACGGCGCATCCAGCCGCTATTTGGTGCGTGGAAGAAAGTGTAGATACAAAGGCCGATAAAGACAGAGGCAACAACCCCGTTCAACACCTTGAAACCGGACCAGTATATCAACATGCTCGCAGCAAGGAAACCCAGTGGTGAGAGTAGCGGCCCCCACGGCATCCGAAATGGCCGGGGTAAATTAGGAGCGGTGCGGCGCATGACCTGAAGTTGCAACGAACCCATAATAAATGTGAGCGCCGTTGCCGAGGAGATGTAGCCAACAAGCAGGTACCAGCTTGGTAGAGGCAAAAAGAAGACACAGCCAATCACAACGGAAGCAATCAATGCCACAATTGGTATATGAAATCGCCTGTCAATCCAGGTCAGCCCCTTCGACAGATCGCCATGCGTTGCCATACCATAGAAAACTCGTGCGGACGCACCTATGTATATCCAACCTGTTCCCATTGGGGAAACGAAAGCATCCACCAGCAGGAGGCTGGCAAACGCGCCTAACAATGGGATACCGGACGATGCCAGCGCGTGATATAGTGGCCCATCTCCCCAGGAACTTTTCGCCAGCGCAGTCCAGTTGCCGATATGAACACCAGCCTTGCCCCAGTTAAGCGCCCCGATAAAGCCAACCTGGAGCAGTAAGTAAATTACGCCCGCGATAACGACGGAGAGAATGGTGGCCCAGGGAATATCGCGCTGTGGATTCTTTGCCTCGCCACCAAAGTCAAGACCTTGCCTGAACCCAAGATAGGCAAAGATGATGCCCGAAGTGGAGATGGCGAGAAAGATTTTACTGGAACCGAGCGGGGCGAATCCGCCAAATTGCGTGAAGTTGGAACTATTAAAGAGGAAGAAGAGAAAAATGAACGTGAGGATGGGGATGATAAACTTCCACCATGTGATAACCTGGTTGAAACGCCCAAAAAAGCGTATGCCAAAGTAGTTGATCACAAAGAAAAAGATCATCAGCACAATCGCAATCAGGATACCTAAACCTGTCAGCACCGTCACATTGGATGATGTGGTGGTTAACCCCGGCAGGTAGGTCGAGGCATAGGTGACGACCGCTTCGGCTTCGATAGCTGGCACTGCAATCGCTGCAACCAGAAACGACCAGCTGACGATGTAGCCCAGATAACCGCCATGCGTCAGGTGCGGGTAGCGCACGACTGCACCACTGCGCGGTAGCATCGCGGCCACCTCAGCATAATTCAACGCAATAAATATCATCAATACAGCACCAACTGCCCACGAGATGATTACCGCAGGGCCGGCGGTAGCACTGGCTGCCAGTACGGCGAACAGCCAGCCAGAACCAATAATGGAACCGAAAGAGATAAAAAAGAGTTGCTGGAATGATAGCTCTCGTTTCAGCTTGCGGTCCGCTTTCTCGAATTCAGCATTTTTCGAAGCCATATAACATTCTCCTGTTCTAGAATGGTACTACGAAGGATACTATTACGAAGCAGCATCCTTGCTACTTCCTCAATGAGGAAACATGAGCAGATGACATAATGAGTCGTGAGTGGGGGACGAAAGCTTCCAGCACTTATGCCTCTCACATATATCATACACTATTTTACATCAATTATAAAAGATGAGTATAAATTTGTAGAGTTCCTCTCTATATAGATGAGTCACACATTCCCCCATATGGGGGAAGCAAATCTACCTGGGTGGGTGTTTGCAAATTGCTCACTTCCCTTTATACTGTGTTTGTGAGCATTGCAATTGCGCTAAAAAGTTCGGCTGGTGGTCGAAAGGAGGCCGCTATGGTGGGTGAACAGGTAAAAGCCTTCAAAGTTGGTTCGGTACAATGGAGCATCGTTCTGCAACTTTTCTGCTGTCACTGCTTGATACTGGCTGTGGCTGTGATTTACGGGGTACCTGTTTTGCCTGTTATCCCCGCCTGCTTGCTTAGCTTTTTGTTGCTGCTCAATATTCCCTATAACCTGCACGTATTGGAGATGGCGCTTGAACGTCTGTCTAAAGGAATTGCGGTCGAGCCGCTCTCGTTACGTCTGCGCTGGCCCCTGGCACGCCTCTTCGTTCTCGTCAATGCGCTTGGTCAACAGACTGGAAAGCAGGAACAGAGGGAGCAGCGCAATGTCGCCTACCGCGATCAACTGGTGCGACAGGTGAGCAAAACCGCCGCACAGGAGGAGCGCAATCGCCTGGCTCGCGACCTGCACGATTCGATCAAGCAGCAAATATACAGCATTGTGGTGAATGCCGCCGCCGTTAAAGTACGCTGGGAACACAATTCCGCCGGGGCGCGTAAAGCAATTGATGACATCGAGCGAACTGCGAACGCTTATCTCGTGGTTGTGGGCGCAGCAGTATCGCTTACAGATTGCCCTGGATTTTGGGCAAAGACACCCACAGTATGCTGCGTTACTGGCGAAAAGCTACGGTCTACTCGCAGGCATATTACTGCTTTGTATACTATATCCGAGCTATTTCCTGGCTTTCCGCTATTATTCACCTGCTGTCGGCATTATCTGGTTAGAGTTAGCTTCTTATGCCGTTTTCGCTGCCGGTATTCTTGTGACATATGTACAATATCACCACTATAGCGGTCGTTACTACGCATCGCTTGCTGGCAAGGCGTTACGAGAAGAAATTCGGCATCAGTTGCAAAGGAGTGGCATTGATTGGACTGCCTGGGTGATTGTGCTTGCGCTGACGCTATTCCAGCTAAAAGTAGCGCCGGGGATATTGACCGATTCGGCAGTGCAGGGGATGGCATATATCTTACTCATTGCCTGGTTCATCTGCTTACTATTGAAAACGATACGTATTGTGTACTGGCAGCGCGTGCTGCGCAAGCCAGCGATGACTACCACCAGCACTGTCAATACCAGCCAGAACGAGAAAGGGGACAGGGTATGATGGAGCAGATTCGCGTGGTGCTGGTAGACGATCACCGCGTCGTGCGACAGGGATTGCGCACATACCTGGAATCTTTTCCAGATCTGACAGTTGTCGGAGAGGCGTCCAGTGGTGAAGAGACGCTGCGTCATATCGAGCTATGGCTGCCGGATGTCGTGGTGATGGACCTGTTGATGCCAGGTGGTATGGATGGCGTTGAAACGATTCGCCAGGTGCGTCGCCTGACGCCGCACACGCAAATTATCGCGCTGACCAGCTATACCGATAATGAGCGCGTCATCGCAGTCTTGCGCGCTGGCGCTATTGGCTATGTGCGCAAAGATGCCGCTCCTGACGTTTTGCTGGCAGCTGTTCGCGCCGCCGCTCATGGTCAATCGTTGCTTGATCCCTCCGTCGCTGGCGCTGTATTGCAAGAATTATCGCGTGGCGAAGGGCCGGAGGTGGCGCTTTCGGAGCGCGAACAGGAGGTGTTGCGGCAACTGGCACTCGGTCACACCAATCGAGAAATCGCGGAGACGATGATGGTCAGTCCCGAAACGGTAAAAACGCATGTCGGCAATATCCTGGCGAAATTGCATCTTGCCCATCGCACTCAAGCCGTCATTTACGCGCTCAAACGCGGCATCATCTCGCTCGACGACATAGACCTGTAATGGTGCATGGAAAGGAGGTACCAGCCATGCTCAAATATGCCTTGCGTTATTCGCCACTGCTCATCCTGGCGCTTATTCTGGTACCCTGGCGCATTTATACGGCAGAACATGTTCAGCAATCACCTGACCTGTCCAACCAGAAAACTTCGCCATTTCAACCGGGTTCTGCTCTATTTAGCGTCGTCATGCTTTCGCCGAATGATGTCTGGGCCGCCGGTGGTTCCTTCAATGCGCTGTGTGATGCGCAGACAAAAACAAGATGTGCTGTCGCACCTTCCATCGGCACAATCCTGCATTACAGCAATAATACCTGGGCTGTGGCAGGCAACGCGGCGCAACCGTTACTCGGTATCTCGCTGGACTCTCCTGGCGATGGTTGGGCCGTTGGCTATAGCGGCACCTTTGTTCATTATGATGGTCGTACATGGTCGGCGATACCAGGGCCGCCGCATTTCAACCAGAGTGTATACGGCGTCGCAATGCTCTCGCCATCAAATGGCTGGGCCGTTGGCAATAGCGGCTCCATTCTCCATTATAATGGGCGGCAATGGACGCTGGTATCCAGCCCGGTCACGTTCGATTTGCGTGCTATTGCCATGCCATCTTCACAGGAGGGCTGGGCCGTTGGCGTAAATGGCACAATCCTTCATTATCAAAATGGCACGTGGAGTCTTGTACATTCTCCCACGAGAAGCACGCTGAATAGCATTGAAATGCTCTCAACCACGGAAGGTTGGGCGGTAGGCGAGCAAGGTACGATTCTGCACTATCGTGCCGAAGATGGCAATTGGGAGACCGTGTACCGGGATCCCTCTATTGACCAATCAGCCAACCTTCATGGTGTAGCAATGAACTCTGTACGCTCTGGCTGGATTACTGGCGAACAGCACCTGCTGACCTACAGTTCGGAGGTATGGACAGAAGCCCAGCTCTCAATACATGCCTCCGCGACAAACACACAAACCTCTGACAAAAGTATCTCTAGTCTCAATATATATGCTATCGCGCTCTCTCAGAGTAGTGAGGGCTGGGCTGTCGGTAGCTCGGACGATAGCGGCTTGAATACGATTATCATTTTGCACTATCAAGGCGGCACATGGTCTGTGTCCCTCACGATGAATTAAATGGCACACACCGTTGTTAATGGGCGTCCACGAAACGATGCCGGAAAAATGTAGGGCCCGATTGATCGCGCTCAGGCCAGGCATCCACGAAACGATGCTGGATAAGGAGCAAGTATGCAAGACCTGCTGGTACTCTGTGATAACCTGATCAAAATTTACAAAGTTGACGACCTCGAAG
>DATGJV010000360.1:0-5736 GCA_035295005.1 Ktedonobacteraceae bacterium
GCAATCGCACCGATGTAACGGCTTCTTTGATTGCCCCATCGCCCTTGCGTTGGATTCCCAGCATCGCCGGGGGTACACCCTGACTATCCAGCCATTGAGTAAGCGAAAAATCGGGGGAGAACAGGCGTGCCGCGACGGGGGCGAGATTGACAGAATGGTCTATGGCGCGTTTGAATGCCAGCGACCCTTTACGGTCTCCCAGTGAGAGCATACCAACTGGCACGCCCTCTTTCAGTAAGACCTTGCGGTACATACGCGGTTGCGGGTCGGCGACAATCTCAACAAAGTCCTGGGCGCGATAAATCGGGCCCCTACCTGGGATTGTTGTCAGGCCAATTGAAGCAAAATCGAGGCCGTACAGGAAGGTCGCGTTGTAAAAAGTGCTGGCTTGAAATGGGCGTGTTGTATCCAACAAATCAAGCATACTATAGGCCGCGGCACGCGCCTGTTGCACGGCGGGATACCATTGCCCCAGCACACGAGTACGCCTCGTAAACGTATTCGTCGTTTCAAGTACATCACCGGCGGCATAAATATCTGGCGCACTGCTGCGCATTGCTCCGTCAACCTTGACGCCGCGTCCGCAGGGAATGCCACTGCTCTGGATAAAACTGATAATTGGCTCGACGCCGATGGCGATAATCACCATTTCGCAGGAGATACGCGCACCGCTCCTCGTAACAACCCCGCTCACCTGCCCCTGCTTTCCCTGAATCTCGGAGATTTCTTCTTCAATACGCACCTCTACACCATCGCGCCGCTCCTGTTGCAACACGAGGTCGGAGGCCGTGGCGTCCAGCACTTCCGACCAGAGCGTGCGGCGGCGCAAAAGATGCGTCACCGCGTAGCCCCGATGTCGTAACGTCTCAATCGTCTCCAGCGCCAGCGTACCGCTCCCACTCACAACGATGCGTTTCACTGTCGGCAACTGGCTCAGAACTTGCTGATAATCAGCAATTGTGCGCAATGTCGTCACACCTTTTAAGGCGAGACCTGGGCATTTGAGCGTACTGGCATATGCACCATTGGCAAGTAGCAGGCGTGAATAGCCGACATTTCGTCCACTCTGAAGCTGGACAGTGTGTTGCCCTACCTGAATGCCTATCACGCGCTCAGGTAGGAAACGTATCTGGTTATCCTCGTAAAAGCTTTTCTGTTTTGCCCATAACCTGTCTTCACGTATTCGACCAGCCAGATAATCTTTGAGCGCGGGGCGGTAGTACACCGGAAATGGATCATCGGCAATCACAGTGATATCCGCCGCCGAATCCTCATTGCGCAAGATTTCGGCGGCTGTAACACCCGCGATGCCATTACCAACGATCACATAGGCTAAGCGTTCAGCCATTGTTACGTTCCTCCATTCATCCTTTTGTACTATCCGCTGGTGGTAATGGTGCCATCAGCATTGACGGTTATGGATATTGCAGCAAGTGGTGTTGGAGCAGGTCCCTGCACAACTGTCGCGCTCTTTGCCGGGTCAAATTGTGCCTGGTGACAGGGGCATTCGAGCAGTTTATCCTGCTGGCTATAGGCGACCGCGCAACCCTGGTGCGTGCAGGTCGAATTGAAAGCAACAAAACGATTATCCGACAGGTGAACGAGAATACCTGGATTGTTGCTGTTGGCAATGGGGAATGTTTTCGCGCTATTGAGCGGCACATCCGTAGTATGCGCAATAACCGTTCCTGAATGAGCCGGGGCAGTAGCGGAAGGCGTGGAACCACGCGAACTGGATGGGCTGGCAGGAACAGATGTGGCAACGCCAGCGTTGCCGGTGGTTGCCACGGTTGAACTCGTTGGGCCAGACAGGTAGTGGTTGCCAAGCAACAGGGCAATGGCGGCGACGGCAACCGTGCCTCCGCCGATTGCGATGGCATTGCGGCGACTGATTCGTCGTTGTAGCCGATATCGCTGGAGCGGTGGCGCGATAGGAGCAATAGAGCCGATGGATGCAACTGGTCGTGCTACTAAAACATCCTGTACCGGTTGTGCTGACGGCACAGGAACAACAAACGCCTTGCGGGCTGTATCTCCGGGAGCCACCAGTTCGTGAAAAGCGTTTGCCAGTTCTCCTGGATGCTGGAACCGGTAGGCGGGGTCTTTCGCCATCGCTTTCGCGAGCAAGCTACTCAAGCGTATCTGTACATCATCCGTGTGGGGGTCCGCACCCTCTCCGGGGGAGAGGTAATAATCGCGCCCAAATTGTGGGACGTTGACAGCAGGGACAGGTGCCTGCACATGTTGCTGAAGTATATCATCGCGGGTTTGCCCTGCGAAGACAGGATGGCCTGTGAGCAAGCGATAGAGAACCGCGCCCAGCGCGTAGACATCGGTATACGTATCAACCGGCTTGCTGGCTGTACCCAGAATTTGTTCCGGCGCGACGCTCTCGCTGCTGCCATACAGGCGATATGTCTGACCGTCCTGCCGACTCAATTCAAGCATACGCATGATGCCGAAATCGGCAACAAGCATAGTGTTGCTTGCTATTTTGCCTTGCTCAGCCGGAGAACGTCTGTCGAGCAGAATGCTGTCCGTTGACAGATTGCGATGCAAGACCGCGTGCGCGTGCGCGTATTCCAGTGCCTCCACTATCTGGTCAAGCATACGGCTGATAGTCAGGAGGTCGGGCGGTCCGTATTTCGCCAGTTGGGCGCGTAATGTTCGTGTAGAAATGTTTGGCAGCACCAGATAGGGCATACCTCGCTCCCCTTGCCCGCGAGCAACCTGGTAATTGCCGTAGTCGAGTAAGGGGAGAATGTGTGGGTGTTGCAACAGCGCCACCCGGCTCGCCTCCTGCTGGAACAGACCGAGATAGACGATACGCTCCTCCGCGGACAGGTTCGCCGGGGGGACTAAAAAGCGCATGAGATACTGATTGCCGTTTTCCAGCGAACGAGCCAGGAATATTGGCCCATATTTGCTCCGCCCCGCCAATTGCTCCAGGCGATAATTGCCAATCGTAGTGCCTGGCAATACATCATACGTTTGTTGCTCAGCCATAGCTTTTCCTCATATGTTCATAATTGACAGCCAGCCGACCAGCCAGCGAGATGCAAGCTTCTTTAACAGAAAAGTACACGCAAAAATCACAGAAATCATATGAGAAGCATACCCGCGAACCAGCAAAAAATCGTGCGTAAGATTACCCATTTTTTGGAGATGTTTGAGCAGAGATCGCATATGGGTAATCTTGCACATGCTTTATAAGGAAGAAAGCATGTATGCTTGCGGAAGATACTATGTTCATTTGTGAACTTGCATGAATAGTATGGAAGGAATGGAAAGATTATGCGAAAGAGTATCACACAGACTACCTGGAGACATCGCCTCGCCTTGATGGGCCTGGTGATAGTTGCGCTGATTGTCGCAACAACTATGCTTGTACGTCCCGCTGGCGCGACTGTGCGAAACGTGGCGGCGGCGCGTGTGGAGACGCAACCGGAGACGCTGCGGCAATTGATTCGCCAGCATCAACTGGCCTCGACGGTGCAGGTGCTATCGTCTCAGGCACCAAGCGTTATCATTCAATTTCCCTTGTTCCCCAGTGGCATCAAGAAGGCGTTCCCCAACGCGACCGGCGTAGTAACGATTGTCGAGGGCAACCCCGCCGACAGCCTGGCCGACAGCGTGACAGTGGATGTCTCGAATATGCCGCCCGATATCACCTTTACCATTTTCTTTATTCAGAATGCCAACAAACCCTTTGGCTTTGCCCAATACGTTTCCGACCTGCACACGCGCTCAGATGGCAGTGGCGAAGTCACCTTCCAGACTATTACACTGGTAGCCTTCGCGATGAATTCTGGTAATCCTGGTACGTCGCAAGACCAGAGTGGAACTGCCTCCGGCACGCAGTTGGAACACCTGGGTATGTGGTTTTCTTCGCTGCAAGATGCGCAGTCGGTGCTGAAAAATACTGCGCTGACCGGGACGCCTTTTGATGGCGGCAATCCAGCACTCCATGCCGGCCCACAGGCCATGACCGACGGACAGACTTCCCCGGTGTTTTAGAACTGCCGAAAGGAATATATTATGAGTGTTATGCTACACCTCATGCGCAAAATAACGCTGGGTAGTTTGCTGTTGCTCGTACTTCTGTGTGCGGTAAGTCTACAGGCCAGCGCGGCCTCGGCTCTCTCGCCACACAGCCTGGGCGCGATAAATCGGGCCCCTACAGCGTACCGTGTACCGGCTAATCCGATTGTGCAGCACCTGCGCCAGATGGTACGGAACGGGCAACTTGCCCCCACTGTCCGCGTGCTGAATACGCTGCCGCCGACCGCGATTATCCAGTTTCCCCTCGTGCCGAGCGGTATCAAAGCCAAATTTCCGCAGGCGACCGGCCTTGTGACAATGGTACGCGGGAGTCGCGACAACAGTACGAGCGACACGGTAACGGTGGATGTGCAACATATGCCGCCCAACATTACCTTTACCATTTTCTTTATTGAGTTCGCGGGTAAACCCTTTGGCAATGTCGAGTATGTGGCGGATTTGACGACTCGCGGCGATGGTAGCGGGGAGACGATCTTTCAATGTATCACCTTTGTTGCCTTCGCAATGGATTCAAACAGCCCTGGTACGTCGCAGGATAACCAGGAAGGTACAACGTCCGGCGTCAATCTGGAACACCTGGGTATGTGGTTCTCTTCGCTGCAAGATGCGCAGTCGGTACTGGGGAATCCATCCTTAACCGGTACCATCTTTGATGGCGGCAATCCTGCTCTGCATGCTGGGCCACAGGCCATGACCGATGGGCAAACCGCCCCGGTGTTTTAGGAGGGAATGGTATGAACAGACAAGTATTCTCTGCCAGGACAACCTGGATAAAGGCAAATTTACCTCCGACAGCGCCGGCAGCACGAGCGACACTGGCTGTACTTATATTGCTTGGATTGCTTGTCAGCGCCTGTGCTGGCATAGGGACGCAAAGCAACTCGAACACACAGAGTACGGGAACAAACACAACGAGCGGTGGGAGTAGTACATCAGTCAGTTTCCCCACTACGCCTGCTCAGTTGCGTACTCCAGCCTTCGGTACTGGAGAACAGATTGCACCCAGCGTCAAAGTGCTGGCCTCTGTTGCGCCCACCTTGATTGTACAGTTCCCACTCGTGCCATCGGGCATCAAATCGCTGTTTCCGAACGCGACGGCGCTGGTAACTGTCGTGGAAGGCAATCCGCAAATCAGCATTTTTGACACAGTAACGGTGGATGTACAGCACATGCCGCCATTCCAGAAGTTCACAGTGTTCTTCGTGGAGTCATCCATCAAACCCTTTGGACACGCGGAGTATGTGGGAGATGTCATCACTCGCGGTGACGGCAGCGGCGAATCGATCTTTCACCTGATTACCTTCGTTGCTTTCGCCGCCGATGCGCGTAATTCCAGCGTCACTTCGGCTGACCAGACAGGTACAGCCTCCGGTGTGCAACTTGAACATGTGGGCATGTGGTTCGATGGCCTCAAAGCCGCCCGTCAAGTGTTGCAAAACAACACTATCCCCGGCACACCATTCGATGGCGGCAATCCCGCGCTCCATGCCGGGCCGCAAGCCATGACCGATGGGCAAACGTTGCCGGTGATTTAAAGGAACAAAGGTACATTCAGACGGAAAATAGCTCAACCGTGCAGTTGGTGAAGCCAACTGCACGGTTGAGCTATTTTCCGTCTGAATGTACCTTTGTGTTATGTCGTTGGCGGGCAATTGTCGCCGGTACAGAAGCGAT
>DATGJV010000361.1:0-4655 GCA_035295005.1 Ktedonobacteraceae bacterium
CATGTATTCTGCTATCTGGCAATACGGACTTTGCTCATCCACATCTCCTACTTCTGTTTGCATATACTTGACCCATTTTGACACATTCTTTATACTGTAGCGTAGCGAGCAACAACTGTCCTTCCTCGATATGGAAGAGAAAAGAAGAGATAGCAAATACATTGAAGATTGTTATTCGATGGCGTCCACTGGCCCTATCTGGCATTGCTGTGCTTGGTCTCGCATTGCGCCTGTACGGGTTGAATTGGGATTCAGGAAACAGCTTCCAACCCGATGAGCGGCAAATCATGTTTCATGTGACGGCGCTCGCGTGGCCGAAAAGTTTTGCGCAATTTTTGGACCCGGTGAACTCGCCGCTTAATCCACATTTCTTTGCGTATGGCTCTTTTCCCCTGTACCTGCTGGCATTTGTGGGTAACATCCTCGCGCACTTTTTCCCACAGGTGAATACTTTTTTCAATCTTACGCTGGTAGGGCGTGTCATAAATGCAATTTTTGATAGCGGCACCATCCTTTTAACAGGCTGGCTGGCATTGTTGCTGGTGAATGATGAGACGCCGGGACGACGCTATGCCTGGAATATGGCGCTGCTGGCGGCTGGATTGGTCGCCTTTACGCCATTTCAGATTCAGCTTTCACATTTTTACGCTGTAGATACGATGCTGCTCTTTTTTGTAGTGTTGACCGTACTGGCCTGTGTTGCATTAGTGGATACTGAAAAACCAATACGCTGGTCGCTGGTCGCTGGTGTTGGCTATGGGCTGGCTCTTGCTACCAAGTTTAGCGCGGCCCCGTTGATAGTGCCTCTGTTTGTTGCTCTTTTATTGCGCTGGTACAGGCGCGACTTCTTCTCTGCCTGTGTCTCGCTCTTATTATCCGTTCTGATTGGCTTGCTGACATTCGTAATTGCCATGCCCTATGCTCTCCTGGATTTTCAGAATTTCAAATTGCAGGTCACAGAGCAAGGTGATTTAGCGCGAGGGTTGCTCGATTATCCGTATGTGCGCCAGTTCGCGGGTACCATTCCCTATGTCTACGAAGGGCAGAATATATTGTTATGGGGACTGGGCCTCATGCTTGGACTCGCGGCGTGTGCCGGACTATTCTGGTTGCTGTGGCGCATCTGGAAACGCAATGCAGGGGCGTGGCTGGTCGTGCTATCGTGGGTGATTGTCTATAGCATCATTGTGGGCAGCTTCTATGTCAAATTCATGCGTTATATGTTGCCCATTTACCCGTTTCTAACGCTGATAGCGGCTGCATCTCTCCTGGCTTTTGCTCGTTGGGCTGCGAGTTATCGCCAACGGATGTTTGAGTCCGAAGCGGAACCAGCACAAGATGGTGATGTATCTTCTGCAAGTGACGGGCCTGTCAGGCGCATTCTGCCTATTTTTTCATATGTGGCTATTGCAGTCGTCCTGATAGGCACCATATTTCAGGGACTGGCTCTATTGAATGTGTATAGCGTGTCGAATACTCGCATACAGGCTTCGCAGTGGATGTATAGCCATGTGAAGCCGGGGAGCGTTTTGACGTTTGAGCAATGGGATGATCCCTTGCCGGTGGCTGTTGGCAACAATGACCCTGGTATTTACCAGCAGGCCACGTATACCGACAATGGACAACCGACACAGGGAATGGATTTGTATGGCGACGACACAACGCAGAAAGCTCAATGGCTGGCAAACTTGCTGCCGAGGGTGGATGTGATTACGATGGCGACCGATAGGCTGGATAAATCCATCCCGCGTCTGCCGTCCCGCTATCCGCTAACGATTCATTACTACCAGTTGCTCTTCAGTGGTCAGCTAGGCTTCCACCTGGCAGCGGAGTTTCAAAATCGTCCCAGTTTGTTTGGTATAACGCTTGATGATAGCGGCGCTGATGAGAGCTATTCTGTGTTTGACCATCCTACGGTCAAGATTTTCATGCGTGACAATCCCTATCCGTATACGTCAGACGAACTATATCAGAAGTTGCTGCAAGGTGTGCAATTGCCGTCATTGGGTGCGCAACATTCCAGCGGTCAACATGTTCTATTGCTCGCATCGCAGCAGATAGCGGGCGAGCGAAAACCAATGGCAGAGCTGGACATGGATGATTACATGTTGGGGAAGCGTGTTGCAAATTGTATCCTGCGCTGATAGTGTAACCGTTTACGAAGTGACATAAAAGGCGCATGAGTACTATTTTTTCGCCAGATGAGGAGTAACCGGAACTTAGAGGTCAATACATTCGTCGTTAACAGTAGAAGTCACAGGTAAAATCGCTACAGTATGTACGTGTTTTATAATAAGAACTGACCATTTGAGAGAGAGTATGCTGCAATTATTTCAAATGTGGGCGTTGGTAGAAGCGTTGGGCTTTGTGTTTCTGCCGCTCACTGTTACTGTATTTCATAATCTGCCCGACCGGGGCTGGGCCTTTAATAAAGCTATTGGCGTAGCCGTACTCGCTTTTTTTGTCTGGCTACCGTTAATGGTATTTCATGTTTTGCCTTTTAGCCAGCTATTTATTGCTGGCGTATTGTTGATACTGATTGCCTTCAACGTTGTTGGTTTTGTTCGTGTACGTCAGACAATTGTGAAGTTGATACGAGTCAATCTGCCCTATATCGTAGTGACCGAAGCAGTGTTTGGCGGCATGATTTTTCTGTTGGGTTGGATTCGTTCATATGGGCCGGATATTCGCTCGTTTGAGATGTTTATGGACGAGGGTTTTCTTTCCGCAATCATGCGCAGCCCGCATTTTCCGCCCAATGACATGTGGTACTCCGGGTATCCTATCAACTACTACTATTACGCGCATTATACGATTGCGATGCTGGCAAAGCTGATTGGTCAGCCTCCTTCGATTGCTTTTAATACTGGTATCTGTATGCTTTTTGGTCTGACTGCTGTCAGCCTGTTTGGCGTGACCTGCAATATTGTGGGGTGGGGCCGCTATTTGCGCAAAAAAAATGCCGCGGCTACGTTTCATGAGGGAGAAGTTGAGAAGTCCAGTACGGTCTTTCCACCGCTCTGGCGTGCCGTCCCTTATGGCGTATTAACGATGGTGATGGCGCTGGTCATGGGCAATCTGGCGGGGACGCAGGAATGGTTTCAGACGCGGACGGATTTAACGCAATTCAACTGGTTTAATCCTTCGCGTGTTGTAACCAATACCATCAATGAGTTTCCCGCGTTCAGTTTCCTGCTCTCCTGCTTCCACGCACATGTGCTGACGCTGGCATTTACCATTGTGGCTATCGCGCTGGCGTTCAATCTGTTTATGGGTAGCGAGGGTAAAGGGTTGTATGCCTTTGGGCGTGGCTGGCGTTTACCGTTGACGTTGTTTACCACTGCGTTGATTATCGGCGGATTGTTCACGATGAACGGCTGGGATTATCCAACATATATGACGCTGGCCGTGTTGTGTATTGGCGTCCAGCAATGGTTCGCCTACCAGAGACATTTTCGCTGGGAGTTTTTACTGGATATCTTCACCGCCAGCGCCGGTCTGATTGCGCTCTCATTTATCCTGTTCGCACCCTTCTATCTCAATTTCATTTCGCCATCACAGGGGCTGGGTGTTGTTAGCGCGGCTGACCGCTCATCAATTTCTCAGGAACTGTTGATTTACGGCGTTTTTGCTTTCATGTTCATCTCGTTGCTTGTAGCAAGCGCCTTTAAGTTGCCGTTTTTTACTTCCTCGGCTTCTAATGAGGAATATGCCGCCAATGAGGGCTTCGGCGGTTGGATACGTCGGGCGTTGACGCATAAAGGTGCGCTATGTGTCCTGTTGCTGCTGGGCGCGGTGCTGATAATGGCAGCCGTTATACGCAACAGCGAGACGTTTCTGGTCGCGGGTATTATTGATGTATTTGGCGTGACGTTAACGCTGTACCATTTGCGTGACCGCGCTCAATCATTTACTCTTTTATTAGGGACAACGGCCTTTTTCTTGATAGCTCTGTGTGAAGTGTTCTTCTTGAAAGACGTATTCGCCGATAGTTTGCCGCGGTTCAATACCGTCTTTAAGTTCTACTTTCAGGCGTGGGCGCTGCTCTCTATCACGTCTGGCGCGGGACTGTATTTTATCCTGGATGCGTTCCAGCCAGTCTCTGTGCTATCGCATGTACAACGCGGGCTGCAATGGGGCGTTGAGCGTTTGTGGGCGGTAGGTCTGCTTGTGCTGTTGCTGGCAGGAACGGCTTATCCAGTAGCCGGGGCATATACGCGCACGAACGAATTCGCACAAAGGTCAAATAGTCTGGATGGGTTTGCCTATATGCAGACGTATAGTCCCGGCGATTATTATGCTATTAACTGGTTGAATAGCAATGTGAGTGGCGATCCGGTGATTATCGAGGCAATTGGCGATGATTACAGCGATTATGGGCGTGTCTCAGCATTTACCGGTTTGCCCACGCCGATGGGATGGATAGGGCATGAGTACCAGTGGCGCGTCAACTGGCTCAATAATCCACTCAATTCGGTTGATTTCAGTAACCGCACGCGGCAAGGGAACGACATTGACACCATCTATACGGACCCACACCCGGATGTTGTGTTGTCTATGATGGCTCGTTACCACGCGGAATACCTGTACGTTGGGGCATTAGAGCAGTCGAAATATCCAACGATCAATTTGCACCGTTTTGCTGCGTTTATGCA
>DATGJV010000362.1:0-4555 GCA_035295005.1 Ktedonobacteraceae bacterium
GATGGGCAATGACAAGCGTTGTACGGTTGTCGGCTAACTGTTCCAGTGAATCTTGCACCGCCTTTTCACTTTCATTATCCAGTGCGCTCGTCGCTTCATCAAAAATGATCACAGGAGGATTTTTGAGGAAGACGCGAGCTATACTCAACCGTTGCTTTTGGCCGCCAGAGAGTCTTACGCCGCGTTGACCGATATCCGTGTCATAGCCATCTGGTAGCGCCATGATAAATTCATGCGCGTGCGCCTGCATGGCCGCATCAATGATTTCTTGTCTGTCGGCGTCAAGCTTCCCGTAGCGGATATTGTCCGCTACAGTCCCGGCAAACAGATAGACATCTTGCTGGACAATACCGATATTCCTTCGTAATGAGCGCAAAGTTACATCTCGGATATCCTGCCCATCCAGCAGGATTTTTCCCGCATTGACTTCGTAGAAACGCGGAATCAACGAGCAGAGCGTCGTTTTGCCAACGCCGGAAGACCCGACTAAGGCCACGTATTCTCCAGCCTGTATCTCCAGCGACAGGTTCTTCACGACATACTGATGATCTTCTTTATACTTGAAGCTGACATCTTGAAACTCTACATGACCCCGAACCTGTGTCAGGTCTATCGCATCTGCCGCGTCTTGTAGATCGGGTGCTATCTCCATCATCTCCATGAACCGGTGAAATCCGGTGATTCCTTCCTGATAGAGCCTGCCAAAATTGACCAATTTCTGAATTGGATCAATGAGGATACTGACGCATAGCAAATACGTGAGCAAATCAGCTAAATCGAGGGAAGCGTGAACAATAGCGATGCCGCCAAAGACGATAACAGTGATGGTAATGAGCTGTGTGAATGCCATTAATCCACCTGAAAAGTACGCCTCACTTATATAGCCGTCTCTGCGGCTGGCTAGAAAACGATGGTTTGCGTGGGCGAACTTGCCTTTTTCAACATCCTCGTTGGTAAATGATTTGACCACTCTGATGCCCGCAAGCGTATCTTCAACTTGCGCATTGATATCGCCGATTCTATCCTTGCTGCTGCGTAACGCACGATTCATCTTTTTATTGAAATACAGCGCGTACACAGCCATTACTGGCAAAAAGAGAAAGACGATCAAGGTAAGCGCCACATTGACCTTCAGCAGGATAATGAAGGCACCAGTGACCGTCAAAGAGGTAACAATGATATCCTCGGGACCATGATGATATAACTCGGACAGCGCGAATGTATCATTGGTAATCCGGGTCATTAATTGACCTGTTCGTTGTTCATCATAAAAGCGAAACGAGAGCTTTTGATATTGCTCGAACAATTCACCGCGCATATCGCTTTCCATCCTGGCACCCATCATATGCCCTTGAAAGTCAATGAACATGGTACACAGTGCCTGGACACCAACCAGCGCCAGCATGAGTACACCTATCAGATAGATGTGATTGAGCGCATCAGGCGTAGTGCCTTCTAAAAAGTTTTTGGTGATGTAGCGAGCGCATAACGGGAGTAGCAGCGTAACCGCCGATACGATAAGCGCACAGGCCATGTCCGCCAACAGCAAGCCGATGTATGGTTTGTAGTACGATAAGAACTTCTTACCGCGTGAACGCGCAGGCGCAGCCGCGCTGGATGCAGGGCCAGCTTTTGCCACGGGAAGATCATTCGCCACTGGCATAGCTGGTGGTTCTTTCAAGGTCGAATCGGTTGAATACAAAGAGAAGCTCCTCATGGTAATGTTCAAACAATCGCAGATCGCACAGAGTACAAACATCTCACCCCGTAGCAAAAACAAACGAGTGGAGTCAACGGGTGAGGATATACGCGACAGGGAACACCGGCATGAGAGAGAGTTACGTGGAAGGCAAGACCATTCTAACGAAGATGTGTCTTATGGAGGTTGAAAGGAGGATGTGTTTTCCAGTGATCGAGAACGATATAACGCGAAATGTTATCTCAGCGTCTACGTTCCCCAGGCATCCTCAATGCAACTCCATACCTTCATACCAGGTATCGCTGTTGCGCGACGTGCGCTTTCGGTCATCTCTACACCTCCTTTCCATAGTGGCAGCATGGGGAAACATGCGCCAGAGAATAATGCTGTATCTTGTAGGGGTAATGATACCATATGGAAAATGCCAGGTCAACCCTGATATCTATGAATGTGCCTGCTCATTTTTATGCAAGAAGCCAGGGCACCCGCAAGGGGCATGCCCCTTGCGGGTGCCCTGGCTCACTGCTCATGCTCTATCATACTTACTGGCTCTCTCTTCTCTATTCCGTTCTCAACGCCTCGATAGGGTTCATACGGGCGGCACGTTGGGCGGGATAGAAGCCGAAGACAATGCCGACCAGCGCGGAGACGCCGAACGCAATCAGGATCGAGAGCGGATCTATCACTAATGGATAGCCGTTCGCGTGGGCTATGGCGAACGCGCCGATTGGCCCAATAATCAGCCCGACGATGCCCCCCAATGCGCTCAAAACGAAGGCTTCGATCAGAAATTGCGCCAGCACATCGCGCTGGCGTGCCCCGATGGCGATACGAATACCGATTTCGCGTGTGCGCTCGGTGACGGAGACCAGCATGATATTCATGATGCCAATGCCGCCTACTATCAGTGAAACGGCTGCCACACCGACCAGCAGAATAGTCAAAGACTGCGCTGTTGCTTGCACCGTTGAGAGGACCTGCGAGGCATTCTGGATGGTGAAGTCGTCACTGGCAGGATTAGAAATGTTGTGACGTTGCTCAAGCAGGGCTTGCGCCGCACTCTGCACGCTGTTCACATCGCCAGAATTATCAGCAGTCAGGACGATGCTACTGACAAACTGGCTTCCGCTCAAACGCTGTTGAGCGGTGCTAAATGGGATGTAGACAATATCATCGGCGTTGGACCCGAATCCTGTTGAGCCTTTCGAGGCCAGCGTGCCAACAACAGTGAAGGTCACGGTGCCGATGCGTATCTGTTGCCCAATCGGATCAATGCCAGGCGGGGTGAACAGGTTATCTACCACTGTTTGCCCCAGCACCGCGACAGTCGTACCGCTCTGCTCGTCTGCTTGCGTGAAGAAATTTCCTTCCTGCAACTGCCAGCTACCGATTTGCTGGTAGCCGGGATACACGCCCTGCACGCTGGATGACCAGTTCTGATTGCTATAGACGATCTGGCCGTTCGCGTTGAGCGTAGGACTGACAGCGGAAACATGTTGAAGCTGTCCCAATGCATCGGCATCGGCCTGTGTCAGCGATTGCAATGTACCTGCGCCGCCTCGAACGCCGCCCGTACTGGTGCTGCCAGAACGAATGGTCAACTGCAACGGGTTCAATGTTGAGAGCCGCGAATTGATGGAGGAAGTATTGCCCTCGCTGATAGCAATCATGATGATTACCGCGCCCACGCCGATGATAATGCCCAGCGAAGTCAGCAACGAACGCAGCAAGTTGGCTCGCAACGCCTGTAATGCGCTGCCGGTGCTTTGAAACATTCCCTGGAATCCGTGCGCCCGGCGATGCTGTTGGGGTCTGCGTTTCGCAACAGGTTTTGACGATGGGGGAAGAGGTTGCACAGTCCGTTCGCGTTCATCTCTCATTATCTTCATCAACTCACCTGCTTTTCTGCTGGACGCGAACGTGGGACATCGGTCATTACGATTTCGTGTGGGATTGCACCGATGTCTTCAACGATGCGACCATCGCGGAACCTGACCTGACGGTGCGCATGACGGGCGATATCCGGTTCGTGGGTGACAAGTACAACTGTCAGACCGCGTGCGTTCAGTTCTTGCAAGATAGTGATGATCTGCTCACTGGTCTGGCTGTCCAGATTGCCAGTTGGCTCGTCCGCCAGGAACAGGGACGGCGTTGTTACCAGTGCCCGCGCAATCGCCACACGCTGCTGCTGGCCGCCGGACAACTCCACAGGGCGATGGCTTGCGCGAGATTTCAGTCCAACCATAGACAGAGCGTGCGCAGCACGCCGTCGCCGTTCCGCCCGCGCAACGCCCGAATAGACCAGCGGCAACTCCACATTATCCAGCGCCGTCATCCAGGATAGGAGGTTAAAGCTCTGGAACACAAAACCGATCTTCTGATTGCGGATATCGGCCAGTTGATTGCTGTTCATCTTGCTGACCGGTACACCATCCAGCAGATAGCTACCACTGGTTGGGCGGTCCAGACAGCCCAGCAAGTTCATGAAGGTGGACTTGCCGGAACCGGATGGCCCCATCAGCGCCACAAACTCGCCTTGCTGTACATCCAGGTTAACTCCACGCAGAGCGGGGACAACGGTGCGACCCAGGTAGTAGTTTTTGCTGAATCGCTCGACGCGAATGACCGGAGATCGCTCAGGATGGCTTTTCCCGTTCATCCCGTTCGATGGCTCATTACGCTGCATGATTAACCTCCCGTGCCGGTTCCGATAACGGGTTTGCCGCCACCGCCAAAGTTGCCACCACCACTGCCAGTTCTGAAGAAACCACCAGTGCCAGTGCCACTGCTACCGGTAGAGAGATTAGCGAACGCACCGCCTGTCGCGCCTACTACCACCTGATCGCCTGTATTCAG
>DATGJV010000363.1:0-4971 GCA_035295005.1 Ktedonobacteraceae bacterium
GCCTCAAACAGGTCGCTATTGTAGGAGAAGCTGCCTTCTATCCCTTCGGAATCCTCGGCCAGTGTCAGGGCCAGGTCAAACTTGGTCTTCTCTATTTCCGTCGGCAGCGCGTCGAGGGTGAGATCCGCTAACCGCCGGGACGAGCGAGCAGCCTGCTGTAAGACAAACAATACCTGAAAGAGTGGATTGCGGCTGAGGTCGCGGGCGGGTTGCAACAAATCTACCAGTTGCTCAAAGGGAAGACCCTGGTGTGTGTAAGCTCCCAGCGCCGATTCTCGTACCCGCTCCAGCACCTCCTCGAAAGGAGGATTGCCTGAGAGATCGGTGCGTAGCACCAGGGTATTGACAAAGAAACCGATCAGCCCCTCAAGTTCGAGATATGTACGATTGGCGACAGGAGAACCCACCACAATATCTTCCTGTCCACTATAGCGAGCCAGCAGTACCTGAAACGCGGCCAGAAGGGTCATGAACAGGGTCACTCCTTCGCGCAGGCTCAGCATTTTGAGAGCTTCGCTGAGTCCCTCGGACAACTTTATAGCATAGCTGGCACCCTGAAAAGTTTGCAAAGCAGGTCGAGGATAGTCGGTGGGCAGATTCAGGGCCGCAGGCATGCTACGCAGTTGTTCTTGCCAGTAGTGAAGCTGGTTATGCAGCGCGTCGCCCTGCAACATGTGCCGCTGCCAGAGCGCATAGTCGGCATACTGGAGAGGCAATTCTGGCAGGGGCGAGGGTTCTTCCTGAGAAAATACCTGGTAGAGCGCGTTCAGCTCGCCGAGAAAGATATCCACTGACCATTCGTCCGTGACAATATGGTGCATACTCAGCAGCAACACCTGCTCGTCCCGGCACAATTCAAGTAATGTGACGCGCAGTAACGGGCCATGGGTTAAATCGAAAGGCTCCAGTGCCTCCTGCGATGTCAGCCTGTGTACCTCCGCTTCGCGCTGCTCAGGGGACAGGCTACTGAGATCGGCCAGTGACAGGTACATATTTGCTGTTGGCGCAATGATCTGTACAGGCCGACCCTGTTGCGTGTGGAAGGTCGTGCGTAGAATCTCATGCCGCTGTACGGTATGTTCGATGCTTTGTTCAAGCGCCTGCATATTCAGCATGCCGCGTATATGGAAAGCCAGTGGGATGTTATAGGCAGTATTGCCCGGCTGCAACTGTTCCAGGAACCAGAGCCTCTGCTGGGCAAAGGAAAGTGGCAAGTCCTGCGGTCGCGCAACCGGCACCAGCGCAGGCGATTCTATCCGTGGCTCGCCTCGCAGCGCCTGTTCGATTTGCCTGGCCAGGCCAGCCACCGTGGGAAACTCAAACAACGTGCGTACAGGAATTTCCACCAGCAAAAGCGAGCGTATGCGCGAGATGACCTGAATTGCCAGCAAAGAGTGGCCGCCCAGCTCAAAGAAATTGTCATGGATACCTGTGCGCTTCAAGCCGAGTAGTTCACTCCATAGCCCGGTGAGCATTTCTTCTACCGGTGTACGCGCAGGCGCGGCATTCCTGGCGGCTTCAGCTTCACGCTCGGTCGAGGTAGGGAGAGCCCGCCGATCCACTTTCCCGTGAGGGGTGAGTGGCAGTTTATCCAGGTACACGAAGATCGGCGGAATCATGTAGTCAGGGAGCTTCGACTGCATAAAACTGCGCAGCTCTGTCTGAGCAGGTCGGTATCCTTCGTGTGGTACTACATATGCCACCAGGGTTAAATCTCCCCTGGCATCTTCGTGCGCCATTACAACCGCCTCACGTATGAGCATATGGCGGGTCAGCATTGCCTCGATCTCGCCGAGTTCGATTCGATACCCACGTATCTTCACCTGCGTATCGTTGCGTCCCAGAAACTCTAAGCGCCCATCGGCCAGATAGCGTGCAAGGTCTCCCGTCTTATAGAGTCGAGCCCCTGGTATGTCGGGAAAAGGATGAGGAATAAACCGTTCCGCCGTCAGTTCCGGACGGTTGAGGTAGCCGCGCGCCAATCCTATGCCGCCAAGATACAGCTCGCCTGCGACACCGATAGGAACCAGCTGCAGATGGCGGTCCAGCACGTAGACCTCGATGTTGGCGATGGGCTGCCCGATCGGCACCAACTGCCGAACGTCATCGCGCTGACACTTCCAGCAGGTCACATCTATCGCTGCTTCTGTCGGGCCATACAAATTCGAGAGTTCGGCCTGGCAGCAGGCAAAAAAGCGCTGCTGCACCGTGGAGGAGAGTTCCTCCCCACTGCATATCACCTGGTGCAGGCTCTGGCAGCGCTCCCAGCCCGGTTCCTCCAGCACGGCTGAGAGCATTGAAGGGACAAAATGCAGCGTACTGATCTGCTCGAACTCAATCAATTGCAGCAGATAGGCGCTCTCGCGATGGCCTTCCGGTCGGGCGACCACCAGGCACGCGCCACTGAGCAGGGGCCAGAAGAACTCCCAGACCGAGACATCGAAACCGAATGGCGTCTTTTGCATAACCCGGTCGTCGGCGCTCAGGCCGTAGCTATCCTGCATCCACAGCAGCCGGTTGCAAATCCCCTGGTGCGTATTGCTCACGCCTTTGGGCTGGCCGGTCGAACCAGAAGTATAGATGACATATGCCTGATTTTGCGCACCGACCCCGCTGCAAGGATTGTGCCGGTCCTGCTCGTCGCGTCCGATCCAGTCCTGCTCGTCGAGGCAGAGAACGGGTGTAGACAGGGGCATGAGCAGCGTCAGCCACGTGCTTTGTGTGAGCAGTACTCGCACCTGGCTGTCCTGCAGCAGCCAGCGCAGCCGCTCCGGGGGATAAGTGGGTTCCAGAGGCAAGTAGGCTCCGCCCGCTTTGAGGATGGCCAGCAGACTCACCACCAGCTCTAATGAGCGGTGCAGGCAAACGCCCACGCACATTTCGGGACCCACACCCAGCTGCTGGAGGTGGTGTGCTAGCTGATTAGCTCGCTCATTGAGGGAGGCATAGCTCAGGTGATGCTCCTCGAAGACTACAGCGATGCGGTCGGGACTGCGTGCCACCTGCGCCTCTACCAGCTCATGCAGACATATCTCCTGGGGATAAGCAGTCTGCGTGGCATTCCATGTCACCAGTTGCTGCTGTCGTTCTGCTGCTGTCAGCAAAGGAAGCATGCCGATGTGTTGCCGGGGCGAGATCACAATCCCCTGAAGGAGAAGCTGGAAGTGGGTCGCCATGCGTGCAATGGTGGATGCCTCAAACAGGTCGCTATTGTAGGAGAACTGCCCTTCCAATCCTTGCGTGCCATCGAGCAGAGAAAGCGTCAGATCGAACTGTGTTGTTCCGACTTCAACAGGTATCGGCCTCAACGTCAGATCGGCCAGATCAAAAACTGATTCGGAAACGTGCTGCAAGACAAACATTATCTGGAAGAGCGGGTTGCGGCTGAGGTCGCGTTCGGGAGAGATTTCTTCTACCAGCTTCTCGAACGGGAGATTCTGGTGAGCATAGGCCTCCAGAGCAACTTCACGAACCCGGTGTAATATTTCTTGAAATGTAGCGTTTCCAGATATATCTGTACGCAAAACCAGTGTATTGACGAAGAAGCCAATCAGGTTCTCCATCTCAACACGGGTACGATTGGCGATGGGAGAGCCAACAACGATATCATCCTGCCCGCTATAGCGAGCCAGCAGGATGGTAAAAGCCGCCAGCAATGTCATAAACAATGTGCTTCCCTCGCGCAAACTCAACGTTTTAAGCTCCTGGCTCAACTCCGGGGAGAGATTGAAAGAGACGGTGCCGCCATGAAATGTCTGTCTTGCTGGACGTGGCCGGTCAGTGGGAAGCGGCAGCACAGCAGGGGCACCACGAAGCTGCTCCTGCCAGTAGTCCAGGTGGGCCTGTAGCGCGTGGCCCTGAAGCCACTCCCGTTGCCACAGTACGAAGTCGGCATATTGTACTGGTAGCTCAGGTAAGGGCGAAGGTTCTCCCTGGACGTAAGCATTGTAGAGTTTGCTCAATTCCCGGCCAAATACTTCTAGAGACCATTCATCAAAAACGATATGATGGATAGTAAGCAACAGGATATGTTCCTGGGGAGCAAGCCGCAAGAGCGTTACGCGCAATAATGGTCCACGGGCCAGGTCGAAAGGAATTTCGGCTTGTTGCAGTGCCAGGCGTTGTACCTCAACCTGTTGCCCGGCGCCTGTGAGGCTTTGCAGGTCTACAACTGGCCGGGGCAGCGTGAGAGTAGTAGCAATATGTTGTTGTGGTAAACCATCAACGGCGCTAAATGTTGTGCGTAGGCTCTCATGCCGCTGTACTATTTCCTGGAGGCTGCGTTCAAATGCCTTTGCATGGAAGTTACCCTGGAGAGACAGCGCGGCTCGTATGTTGTAGAGGGTACTGGCTTGTTCAAGCTGATGAAGGAACCAGAGTCGTTGTTGAGCAAAAGAAAGAGGTAGCTTTGCTGGCCGGGACACCTGCATCAGGGCAGGTGCCTGTAGCTCCTTCGCAACCATGTTCGTGATATGCCCGGCAATGGCAGAGATGGTAGACGCCTCAAAAAAGGTTCGCAATGGTAGTTCGATGTGAAACATCTTGTAGAGGCGAGAGACGGCCTGGGTAGCTAGGAGAGAGTGCCCACCCAGTTCAAAGAAATTATCATGAATGCCTATTTGCTCCACTCCCAGCATTTCCGCCCATTGCGCTATAAGCAATTCCTCGATGGGATTGCGTGCTGCTATAGAGATAGTACCCTGCTTTGCATCTGCGATATCAGGTACAGGTAGGGCCCTCCGGTCCAGCTTACCATTGGGATTCAGAGGGAATCGTTCAAGTAGCACGAACGCGGATGGCAGCATGTAGTTGGGAAGTTGCGACTCTAAAAAGTGACGTAACTGCTCCTGGGATGGGGCATACCCTGGCCGGGCAACGACATAGGCCGCCAGTTGTTTGTCTGACGGTGACTCTCCGAAAACCAGCACGGCCGCTTCTCGTACTTCAGGATGCCGGCCAAGTACCGCTTCA
>DATGJV010000364.1:0-3055 GCA_035295005.1 Ktedonobacteraceae bacterium
ATGATGAGGTGTGGTGTCTCCCGTAGCGCATACTGTATAGCATCTTCGCCATTGAGGATGGTAACAACTTGATATCCATCAAGTTCGAGTGTTTCTTTGAGTAATCGGGCGATCAATAACTCGTCCTCAACAACCAAAATATCAGCCATAAGTACTCCTGCCTCTACGCTTCACAAGTGTCAATTGTAGTATACCACCTTGTGTCACGTTACTTGCGCGGACATGACTACGGGAAGCATGCCGTGACCCGTATTTGCCTGGATAGAAATGAACATATCTCTTCTCTACAGGCATGAACGCGGGACAATATATCCTTTTATACGTAAGGCACGCATTCCATCTGTGGGCGGCTCAGGCTCAATCACAGGCTAGCAATAAAACAAGTTCCGGTACCGGTACAATGCGATACCAGAATATAGTCAAAAAGCCGCAAACGCTATGAATCAAAGCCTGCCTGAATCCGCTCCCCCCAGAAGGATACGTACAGGTAGAGCATCAAGAGCGGGGCTGTAAATAGATTAGCCCTGCCACTATGGCTACCCCGTCTCTTATTGCTTGTGATGAGAAAAACCTCATAAGCTTGTGCCAAAAGCAGTGGCAAAGTAGAAACTGTCAGATGCTGCTTTGACATATCCCATCAACATAGATGAAAATAAGTTACATGTTACTATTCAGTATAACATCCCTACGCGCAGATGCAAGGGTGTTGCACCACATTTTCCCCCAAATTTCACAATTGTGCAAAAATCTCATGGCTTGTATCCCATTTTCTGTAGATGTTGACGCTTTAGCTTTCCTGAGATAAGATGAAAGGTACACAACAGAAAAAGGAAAAGGGAAAACATGACCTCATCACCGGCTCCCATGGAGCGGCTCATCACATTTCACAGTCGAGGACAACCCTCGTTTCTCCTTGAAGGGATATGTCATGTGCCACAGCGAGTTGAGCATGCTCCCGTGGTGATATTGTGCCATCCACAACCTGTCACGAGTAATATGAACGACGTACTGTTAGTAGCATTAGCACGCCGTTTAGCAGATACTGGTATGGTGGCGCTCCGCTTCAACTTCCGTGGTGTCGGCAAAAGCCAGGGACAACAAACGGATGGACGGATGGAGCCGCTTGACCTCGCGGGTGCGATTGATGCTCTTCTGACACAACCGGGCATTAATCCGACGAAGGTCTGCGTTGTTGGGCATGGCTTCGGCGCAAATATCGCCTTGATGTACGCTCCCTTTGACCCACGCATACGAACAGTCGTGGCTATCAGCCTGCTCTTGTACCGTGCCGCCGGGGGGTTTCCTAAAGCATTTGAACGTCCTAAATTATTTATCACCGGCGAACTTGATGAGGTTTGCCCGCCTGATAAACTTGAGGCATTTGTTGAAGAGTTAAAAGGCCCCAAAGGCATGAAAGTCATCACCGGGGCACGACATCTCATGCGCGGTCATGAAGAGGCAGCGGTGAGTGCCATGATGAAATATATTCAAAATTGGGCAACTATGCCCGGAGTCTAATGTTGATGATGAATTTACAAAACCCGTTGATTGTCCAGAGCGATCGCACCATTCTGCTGGAAGTAGACCACCCACAACACGCGGAAGCTCGCGATGCCTTAGCGCAGTTCGCGGAATTAGAGAAGTCACCCGAACACATTCACACGTATCGCCTATCACCACTCTCCCTCTGGAATGCCGCCGCCGGGGGTATGAACGCTGATATGGTCATTGAACTGCTCACGCGCTACAGCAAGTACTCCATCCCCAGCAATATCACTGTTGATATTCGCGAATACATGAGCCGCTACGGGCGTATCAAACTCATCCGTGAAGGTGATGCGCTCCTGCTTATCTCGCAAGATACGGCGCTGATGGCAGAAATTGTGCATCATAAACGCACACAGCCCTACCTGTTACGGCAGATCAATAGCCATACCATCCAGGTAGATGCCTCGCGGCGCGGCCATATTAAACAGGCGCTCATTCACATCGGTTTTCCAGCCGAAGACCTCGCCGGCTATACCGATGGCTCTCCATTACCTTTAAAGCTAGAGCCGACGACCAGAGAAGGGAAAGACTTCGAACCGCGCAATTACCAGTACGCGGCCTCGGCTGCCTTCTATGCGAATGGCGCACCCAGCGGAGGCAGCGGCGTCGTTGTCCTACCCTGCGGCGCGGGCAAAACCATTGTTGGGCTGGCCGCGATGGCGGATATCCAGCGTGCAACCTTGATTCTGACACCTAACACAGTCGCTGTTCGCCAGTGGATCAACGAAATCCTGGACAAGACTGACATTCCACCTGAAATGGTGGGAGAATATACAGGCGAACGCAAAGATATCTGCCCCATCACTGTCAGCACCTATCAAATATTGACCTATCGCCGGTCGGAAGCCGATGACTTCCCACATTTTGCGCTCTTCACCAGCTTTGACTGGGGTCTGATCATCTATGACGAAGTTCATTTGCTACCAGCCCCCGTCTTCCGCATTACAGCAGAGATTCAGGCACGCCGTCGCCTGGGCTTGACCGCCACGCTTGTCCGTGAGGATGGGCGTGAATCGGATGTGTTCAGCTTAATTGGCCCTAAAAAATATGACGTTCCCTGGCGCGAGCTGGAAAAACAGGGCTGGATTGCAACCGCCGAATGTCATGAGATTCGTGTAAGCATGACCGAAGATGAGCAATTGAATTATGCGATTGCCGAGGAACGCGAGAAATACCGGTTGGCAGCGGAAAGTCCCGCCAAACTGGTTGTCACGCGCCACCTGGCTGAACGGCACCGTGACGACCAGGTGCTGATTATCGGCCAATATATTGAACAACTGAAACAACTCGCTGATGAATTGGAAGCACCGTTATTGACCGGACGCACGTCAACCAGGCAACGTGAGATATTATATGACCAGTTTCGCCGGGGCGAACTCAAACGCCTTGTCGTCAGTAAAGTTGCCAATTTCGCGATTGACCTGCCGGATGCCAACGTCGCTATTCAGGTTTCCGGCACGTTTGGCTCTCGACAGGAAGAGGCTCAGCGCCTGGGCCGTATTCTGCG
>DATGJV010000365.1:0-8138 GCA_035295005.1 Ktedonobacteraceae bacterium
AAAGCGGAGAGCGTTGAATACGTGTTCGCAAGGTGCTACCCTTCATTAGAGGCATGATATAGTAGTACCAGGCAATGTTGCCAATCAAGCTGGAATCTGAGTCATAGATAGTTACTAGATGCGGATGGCTCATCTGGCTCATAACCTCTGCCTCACGAATGAAACGTAACAGCATCTGCTCTTCTGTATGTTTAAATACTTTCACAGCAATTTCCCGTTTCAATAATCGGTCGTAGCCTTTGTACACCTCTGCCATACTACCCCTACCAATCAGTTCCTTGAGTTCATACCTGCCTAGAATTTTCCCCTCTAATTCTGCCATATGATTGCTCCATAATCTCTAATTTTGTAATGTAAAGCAATACAAGATGGTAACGCTTGCGCTTCTCTATTATATCTCATATAACGGTTCACCGATGTGTTTAATCACTTGATCAAGCCACGTTTGACAAGAGCATTGAAAATTGGTATTGCCAGTACGATGTAGAGGTAAAACAGTACCAGCAATACCGTGCCGATGGTAAATATCGGGCCGTAGAAAGGGTTGAGAACGGGGTAGAACTGTGCTTTGCCAGATTAATCGTCCTCTGAGGACACCTTATGGGAAAGAAAATAGCCTGGACACTTTATGGTAAAAGATGGTCTTCCTGGTCCATCTAGAAAAGATGCGTCCTTGCATTGCAGGGGTAAAAAGTCAAGAATCGGTGGCTGGTTGCTCTGACCAGGTGTTCTGCCGATATTCTTCTAGTTGAAGACGCTTTTTTCCCATAAGATGGCTCTTACACACTTTTGGTGATGACTTGCTACTCTTGCATCGACACATCATACTACAGAGATACATATGTATCTTGTAGAAGGAGGGTCACGCAGAAGATGGAAGTGAAGGCATTACTTGCTTTGCCAAAGGGGTTCGAGGTGACAAGCATCGAGCGGGCTGATGATGTGTTAACCGTTGCCGTGGTTTCAACGCAGGCGCATCCCACCTGTCCGCTGTGCGCATCTCAGGCTTCACGAGTTCATAGCCACTACATGCGAACGGTTGCAGACCTGCCCTGCATAGGGCAGCAAGTGCGCTTGCTGGTGCAGGTGCGCAAGTTCTTTTGTGATGTGACATCGTGTTCGCGGAAAATCTTTGTGGAGCGCATCGCTCCTTTCGTGGAACCGTGGGCGCGTGTGACAGCCCGACTGCATCAGACGATTCAAATCATTGGGCTTGCCACTGGTGGGATGCTTGGAGCACGCGTTACCGATCGCTTAGGAATACAGACCTGCTGGATGACGATTATCCGCCGCATCATGGCGCTTCCAACAGCACCAGTAAAAGAGGTAGCGGAGCTTGGGATAGATGACTTTTCCTTCCGTCGCGGGAGGAAGTTCGGCACCATTCTCGTTGACATGCAAAGCCACCAAGTCATTGACCTCTTGCCTGATCGCAAGGCAGAAACGGCAAAAGCCTGGATGCAAACTCACCCAGAAATCAAGATCGTCAGTCGAGATCGTGGAGGAGATTATGCGGCTGGAGCACGTGAAGGTGCTCCACAAGCCACCCAAGTTGCTGATCGCTTCCACATGTATAAAAACCTCGTCGAAGCGGTTGAGCTGACATTGGCTCGGTGTCGTGCAGAGATCCGAAAAAACGCTCAGGCAACCGTACAGCCAGAGGAGGCAGAAGGGTCAAAGCTCCTCGTAGAAAACACGGAGTTTGTTTCCGTGGAGAATTGGAAGCCAGCACCAGATCTGGGTGCGGAGAGAGCACGCCTCACACGGCATGCACAACGTCAGGACCGCTATGAACAGGTGATTGCCCTTCGTGCTCAGGGACTTGGGAACACCGAAATCGCACACCGTGTTGGCCTGACGGCAAGAACCATTCAACGCTGGCTCAAAGAGAACACCTCTCCTCAACCACAGCGGCGTCGAAAACGGCGCAGTAGCTTTGATCCGTATGCTGGCTATGTGCTCAAAAGATGGGAAGAGGGGTGCCACAACGGCCTGCGCCTGTGGCAAGAAATCAAAGAGCAGGGATACACCGGAACGCAGAAAATGGTGTATCGGTTTCTGGTTCCACTCCGCAGAAACCAGCGTATCATTCAAAAGGCCCACGTTCCTCATGCTCCTGTACAAGACTTTTCGGCCAAAGATGCCGTCTGGCTCTTTGCGCGTGACTGTGCTGATCTCGATGAGAAAGAGCAAGAAACCCTCGCTACGATTTGTCAGGCCAGCGAGACGGCAAGCAAGACGTATGAATTGGTCCAGCAATTTCGGCATCTTCTTCATCATCGTGAAGGAAAGAAGCTTGATGAGTGGCTTGCCAGAGTCACCGCAAGCCACATCCGCGAATTACAAAGCTTTGTCCTGGGGGTAGAACGAGACAAAGCGGCGGTGGTGGCAGGACTCACACTTCCCCAAAACAATGGGTTGGTGGAAGGAAAAGTCAACAAGCTCAAACTGATTAAACGCATGATGTATGGCCGGGCGAAATTTCCTTTGCTGCGCCAGCGAAATCTTCATGCCTTGTAGAAATGCCGAACAGATGAGCACCACCAAAAGTGTGTAAGAGCCAAGTTATGCGAGAAATTCTTGTTCTCTGTGTAACGTTCGGGTATACTCGGAGAGAGTGGAGTTAGGGTTGGTCATGCGGCGAGTGCCTGCGTCACCGGAGCTCGCAGATGTAGGACATGGCTGGCTTGCCGTTGAGCGTGAGCTCACCGACGGCGACGAATCCGTTGTGTTCAAGCACCTTGCGCGAGGCCGGATTGTCCAGCGTAACCCTCGCGCGCAGCCTGCTGAGTCCGTACTCGGTGGCGGCGAGTTCGTGCACCTTGCGCACCGCCGCTGTGGCCAGCCCCTGCCCCGCGGCCTTCTGCGCAATCCGGTATCCCAGCTCCGCCGTCCCATCTGCCACTTCGGTCAGGTTCACCCGCCCCACCACCTCGCCGCCCTCGGCCACCAACAGGTGGAAGTAAGCCGTCCCGGCGGCCTGCCACTCGAGCAGTTGCGCATGCCGTGTGTCGAACTCGGCGAAGAACTCGTCCCCCCGATCCGGTATCGACGCCGCGAAGTAGGCCCGATTCTCCCGCTCGAACGCCAGCAGGGCTGGTGCGTGGTCGAGGCGGAGTAACTGAAGGTCTGGCATGGGGAGTTGGAGGCGTGTGGGCGATTCCGTGGAGGCGGATTTCCCGCCCACGGCCTGCCTATCGATAAAGGAACATGCACCGACCTCTGGCGCGTCTCGTTCGTCTCGTTCTTCCATGTGTTTCTCTCTTTGCTCAATGATGAATTGATAGAACTTGCCCATTGAGGACTATGCATACTCTATCACCCTGTTGCAACTCTATCTGTACATCCCAACAGTATTCGGCTCATAGCCAGATTTGAAACGTCGTGTGCTGTGGGCCAGCGCACCACTCCGCATGACCACTATTTTATGGTGGTCAGAAGACACCGGTGGCGAAGTCGATCTTCGCGCTTGCTAGAGAGCAAGTTCAAGCGCAGTGTGAGCATCGTTTTTGACTTCGCCACCGATACTCGAATCAGTTACCGCGTCACCCTTATTCCAGATGAGTTACAGGGGCGAGTAAACAGTGTCTTCCGCCTGGTAGCATTCGGTCTGCAATCGTTGGGACTGACGCTCACTGGCATTCTCCTCCAACGTTTCGGTTCGACGCTCACCATCGCGATATTTCTGGTTTTCTTGCTTGTCCTGGCAATCGCGACAACGGTAAACCCGCATCTGCGCCATGCAACTCGACAAATTGATGCGATTGCGTAGTATAGTATGGAAGAGCAAAGCATTTCATCTACTAACGATTTGTGAAGGATAACCATTCATGAGTACACAATCATCGGGTACCGTCGCTCTTATCGGAGCCGGAGAGTATTTGCCAGCCATTGCCACGGTAGATCAGCAGCTCCTTGAGCGAGTTTCCGGCACTCCACATGTCGTTGTGCTACCCACGGCGGCAGTACCCGACGGTCCAGTTGTTGCCGAACGTTGGATACAAATGGGCATTGACCATTTCACTCGACTCGCTGCGACAGTTGAACCGATCAGACTCTTCACAAGGGCCGATGCGAACAACGACGCCATTGTCACAAAACTTGCTGCCGCCAACTTCATCTACTTCTCCGGCGGCAAACCACGCTATTTGCTTGAGACACTCAAGGGTACAACCGCGTGGCAAGCGATATGCAGTGTCTATGCATCCGGCGGTGTCATCGCTGGATGCTCTGCGGGAGCAATGATACTTGGCGGAGTTCTCTTTGATTTTCCCCGCGTATGGCGCACTCTTCCCGCGCTTGCGCTCGTCCCGGATATCGCCGTTATTCCCCATTTCGACGAAATACCTTCATTCATTACCACCATGATACGTTCCGTTGCTCGTAAAACGACCGTGGCCGGTATTGACGGCTCAACCGCGCTGGTAGGCACAGAAGGCCAATGGACAGTGTTGGGGCAAGGAAAAGTTACCCTTTTTTCGGGGAAGAACACAACCCGCTATTTCGCGGGTGATAGTGTACCGCTACAAAAAAATGCTCTCAGCATTTGATGCTGAGAGCATTCTGGCGATCCCGAGAGGGCTCGAACCTCCGGCCTACAGTTCCGCAAACTGTCGCTCTATCCACTGAGCTACGGGATCATATTACAGTTCTCTGTGCTACACATAGTAACACAGTTAGTGCCTCCTGTCAACAGTAATGAGGACGATTTTTTCGTATGGTACAATTGGCAGATCAATAAATTGAAAAAGTTCGGAGGAGGGCAATATGCGCATTGTTGATCTTCGTCCTGAAGATACATATGCCATCTCTCAAGTTGCAGCATTACTGATAGAGGGCTTTGCGGCCAACTGGCCTGAAGCATGGCCGAATCTAGCATCTGCCCTGGAAGAAGTACGAGAATCATTTGCCGAAGGTCATATCAGTCGGGTCGCCCTTGATGAGGACGGAACGGTGTCTGGTTGGATTGGTGGCATGAGTCAGTATGATGGTCATGTCTGGGAATTGCATCCACTTGTTGTACGTGTCAACCAGCAAGGGCAAGGCATCGGGCGTGCGCTGGTAGCCGATTTTGAAGAGCGAGTGAAAGAACGTGGTGGTCTCACTGTAACTCCTGGCACCGATGATGTATCTCAGCAAACGACCCTTGCTGGGATTACCCTCTTTCCCAATGTCTGGGAACACGTTGCTCATATCAAGAATCTGAAGCAGCATCCGTATGAGTTTTACCAGAATTTGGGCTACTCGATTGTGGGGGTAATACCAGACGCCAATGGGCCGGGCAAGCCTGATATTCTGATGGCTAAATCTGTCGTCAGATAAATAAGAAGCCAACACGTGAGAAAAGTTAGCAGCAGCAAGCGTGCTTGTTGCTGCTGACCTTTTTGCAAATGTTGGGTACTTAAAAACTAAACGAGACCGTTGATAACTTCTTGAGCGCGGGTAAGCGCCTCGCGGCGCACATAGTAGTAGGCCCAGAGACCCTTCTTACGGCAGTCTACAAAGCCTGCGTCGCGTAAGATGCGCAGGTGATGCGAAATCGTAGGTTGTTCCAACGTGAAGCTCTCCACAATCTCGAAGACACAGACTTCGCCCTCGTGTCGGCTTAGCAAACTGAGAATGCGTAAACGGGTAGGGTCAGCCAGAGCCTTGAGCAAACGCGCCTGACCCACTGCCTCATCTTCAGTCAATGTTGGCGCAAACTTAGGGGCTATCGAGATAGCATTGCCACCGCCGATAGACTGGCGTTGCAGTACTCCGAGCGATGTGGTCGCTCCATTTGGTGCCTGTGCGGTACGAATCGTATGTACTGAATTCATAGATGTCATTGTCTTCTCCTTCCATCCTCCCAACCGGAACCGGACGTTGAACCTGAGATAACCTCTGAGGAGTTACCTCTTATGTTCAGTATACTCAACTATCCAAATTTAGAGTTGGATATATCTCCTGTGATAGGACAAACGGATAAGAGGGTTCAATCGCGGCGCAATTGAACCCTCTTATCCGTTTGTCCTACTACAATGGCCTATTTTTTCTCGTCTGTACGTACCCGCAAATGCAACTCTTTGAGCTGCTTTTCATCAACGAGCGACGGGGCGTTCATCAACAAATCCAACGCGCTCTGCGTCTTGGGGAACGCGATCACCTCACGGATGTTATCTTCATCGGCAAGCAGCATAACGAGACGGTCTATGCCGAGCGCAATACCTCCGTGGGGCGGTGCGCCATACTCGAACGCTTCGAGCATATGCCCGAACTGCTCTTTGATTTGCTCATCATCCAGTTTCATCAACGAGAAAACCTTATGTTGCAGTTCCGCGACGTTGATACGCACACTGCCTCCACCTACTTCATATCCGTTGCAGATGATATCGTACTGTTTGGCACGAATATTCAACGGGTCGGTGTCGAGACGTGAGATATGCGCCTCATCCATGCCGGAAAATGGATTATGCTCGGCATCGTATCGTTGTCCCTCTTCATCGAAATGCAACAGAGGGAAATCAACAACCCAACAGAGCGCCATCTCGTTCGGGTCAATCAATTGAAGACGCTCAGCCAGTTTCACACGCAAGCGGAAGAGGACATCGTTGCAGACTTTGGCGCTATCAGCCACAAAGAGCAGCAAGTCGCCTGGGTGTCCCTGCATCCGCCCAATTATCGCCTGCACCTCGTCGGCGGACATAAACTTCGTCAGGGGAGATTTTATGTCACCGGTCGTACTGATTGCCAGCGAGACAAGGCCCTTCGCGCCCAGCGTCCGTGCAAACTCTGTCAGTTCCTCAACCTCTTTGCGACTATACCCTGCCGCTCCTGGCACGCGAATGCCTTTTATCATGCCATTATTCGCCAACGCACTCTGAAACACGCCAAAATTTCCAGGGCGTGCCAGCTCCGAAATCTCCGTGAGCGGCAGGTCAAAGCGCAAGTCTGGATGGTCAGTCCCGAAGCGATCCATAACATCCTTATAGCCCAGGCGCGGGAAGGGGCGATGTTTAATGTGCTTGTTCGTCGTCTTCTCAATCAGGAAGATGAGCAAGCCCTCGATAAGCGACATCACATCATCTTCGGCGACAAACGACATCTCCAGGTCAAGCTGCGTAAATTCTGGCTGGCGGTCAGAGCGTTGGTCTTCATCGCGGAAACAACGCGCTATCTGGAAATAGCGGTCAAGACCTGCTACCATCAATAACTGCTTGAGTTGTTGCGGCGACTGCGGCAAAGCATAGAACTCGCCCGGATAGAGACGGCTAGGAACAAGGTAATCCCGCGCACCTTCCGGCGTACTCTTCATCAATATCGGCGTCTCAATTTCGAGAAAATCACGCTCATCCAGGTAATCGCGAATCGCTTTGACGACACGGTGGCGCAAAATCATGTTATCGCGCATGGTTGGGCGGCGCAGGTCGAGATAGCGATACTTGAGACGCAGCGCCTCATCAACCTGTATGGTATCGCTAATGGGAAATGGTGTGGTGCGCGAAGGATTGAGAATTTCAATATCATCAGCCGAGACCTCTATCGCGCCGGTACTCAGATTGGGATTTTCTGTGCCTGGTAAACGACTTACCACGGTACCGTTCACCTGCACCACATATTCCGAGCGCACCTCTGAAGCGATACGATGCGCTTCCGGCGAACGCTCCGGGTCGCAAATCACCTGTGTAATGCCGTAGCGATCACGAATATCGAGAAAGACGAGGCCGCCATGGTCGCGACGACGATTCACCCATCCTGCTAAGGTTACGTGTTGTCCAATGTTTTCTTTATTTAATTCACCGCAGGTATGTGTGCGGTAATGCACCTCTAGACTCACTGCTGTCAACGCTCCTTACTGTAACGAAAAATATGATTTTCAATCCTTCAGGGTGATGGCAGGGGCGCGAAAAATCGTGCCTCTGTCATCACCCTGAAGGAAGGAAACCAGATATATAATTACGTCCTCAATGAACATTCTTGCTCTGTATCACTATGCCGCACACGCAGCTTGAGAACCCGCTTTTGTCTGCAATGTGACCATAGATAGTACAGAAGGCGTATTCTGCGTTACTACGTACCATGCCGAGCCATCAGGCGCGGCTGCCATACTCTTTAGCTGTGCGAAAAGCGCGGGCGCTATATACTGCCCCGCTAGATTG
>DATGJV010000366.1:0-3462 GCA_035295005.1 Ktedonobacteraceae bacterium
TTGCCCATGATCAAGGATAAGATCATTGCTAGCATGCCAGCGATGCTGGGGTTTCAGTGCAATCTGGAAAAAGAGCCGTCCATTGGCATACCCGACGGGTGAATCGCTACTGGTAACCTGGTAAAGCGCTGCCCGGTGAAAATCTTCATTATCGTATGTCGTGCTGAGGATACACTTTTTCCCATCCCATTGTGTTTCTTGCTGGCCGCGCTGTACAATTTTGTTTGATTTTACTTCGAAGATATCAGCAAAATCCGAACGGATGGCTAATTCTAGCACGAATGTAACCTTCTCACCGGAGTAGTTTACAATCTCAAATTCTTCGTGAATGCCTTCGCTGACGGTACGGTTGATGGTGAGACCAAGTGCATCTGCTTTGATCACACCTCCCTCCGTATTTATCTCTGCATTCGTCAGATGAAAACGAGACGCATAGAATGCTAACTGGCTCGAATTGATCACTAACCAGGGAACACGATTGATGAAGATGCTGTAGAAGCTGATGAAGCGTGTATCCGCATCATAAACGCCCTCGTCACTATCTGTATTGATGAAGCCGCGTTGGTCAGTAACCATAAATGTGCGCCCTTGACTGATAGTAATATCAGGTGGACCGACTTTAATCTCTATTGGCATGGGCTTTTCCCTCTATCTATAAAGGCATGCAGGTACTATTCCTGCGAATCAGGACAAATGGTAATGAATACGCATGAAAACTCTTACGCTGTTGTTTGTTGTCTATTACTCACGCACTAAATTGGTGGATGTGTATTATGTTCGGGTAGGATGATGCGGGCCGCTCGTTGAAATGTGATATATGACCACGTGTACCGCAGGAAAACCACGAGCCGATTCTGCACGCCCATGAGCAGCAGGATGTGAACGAATAGCCACACCAGCCAGCCCATCAGGCCAGTGAAGCGGATGATGCCGATATCAACGACGCCAAAACCGCGCCCAATTGTTGCCATTGTACCCTTATTGAAGTAATGGAATGGCCTCTTATGTTCTTTCCCTTGCAGCCGGTCCTCAATAAGGGATGCAACGTATTTAGCTTCCTGCAAGGCTACGGGCGCGAGTCCAGGCAACGGTTTCCCGCGTTGCATTGCCAGAGCAGTATCGCCAATCACAAAGATATTGGAGTGGCCCGCTATTGTCATATCGCGTTGCACTTTGACACGCCCATCGTGGTCTACCGCAGCCTGTAACCACTGCCCGGCTGAAGAAGCTTTTACCCCGGCCGTCCAGATGACGGTCTCCGCATCAACACGGTCTTTCCCAATCATGACGCCGTGCTGGTCAATACTCTCAACATGCACGCCGTTCCTCAGTTCCACCCCTAACTGCTGCAATTTCTTTTGCGCCTTGTTTGTGAGTGAAGTGGGAAATGAGGGCATCATCCGCGCTTTGCCCTCGACGAGAATGATACGTGCATCGGAAGGATGAATGTGCCGGAAGTTGTGAGAAAATGACTTGTGTGCCACTTCCGCGATGGACCCTGCTAATTCGACACCTGTTGGCCCACCACCCACCAGCACAAACGTCATCAAAGCTTTGCGTTTCTCCTCGTCGGGTTCGCGCTCGGCTGCCTCAAATGCCAGCAATACTCGATCACGTACCATCAAAGCTTCATCCAAATTTTTGAGGCCAGGCGCTAATTTTGCCCATTCATCATGACCAAAATAGTTGCTGGTCGCTCCTGTTGCCACGATGAGGTAGTCATAGGGAACCCATTGCTCATGTTCCAACAGAACGCGCTGCTCTTGCATGTTTACGCCCTGAACGGTTGCCATGAGAACTTCGGTGTTCTCCTGTCTGCTAAGCGTCTCGCGTATCGGTGTAGCGATATCGGCGGGAGAAAGACCGGATGTTGCAACTTGATAGAGCATGGGTTGGAACAGGTGATGATTATTGCGGTCAATAATCGTGACTTTGACCGGCAAGTGCGCCAGGGATTTGGCGGCTTGCAGGCCGCCAAATCCCGCACCAATAATCACTACACGCGGCATATATCCTGTCTGTTGTTCAGGCTGAGTACTCGCAGGTGTCCTTTCAGTGACCTGAGAGCTATTTCCCTGTGTGGTATGAATGTTCATGATAGCAGTCTTTCCAGTGGGTGCGCTGAAGCGGACCCCTACAATTGGGTACGCCAGGGTGCGCTAAAGCGGACCCCTACAATGCTCCGGCGTAAACGGAGAGGCCGCCGTCAATGATGTAGGTTGCGCCAGTGATGTAGGAAGCAGCATCCGAGGCCAGGAAGACGGCGAGTTTGCCAATTTCTTCTGGCTGCCCCATGCGATGCAGAGGGATTTCGGCCAGTAGCGCCTTCATTTTCTCCGGGTCGGCCTCGACATCAGCATCAATCGGTGTATGGATTGCGCCGGGTGCGATATTGTTGACCGTGATGTTGTAGGGGGCTAACTCCTGGCAGATGGTGCGCGTCATCATGCGCATCCCGCCTTTCGCGCAACAGTACGGCGCGTTATTCGGCATGGCGATATCCTCGTGTACCGACGAGATATTGATGATGCGCCCGGCAGTCTTGCTTTTCACCATCTGTTGTGCCGCAGCCTGAGCGCAGAAAAACGCCCCTTTCAGGTCAACATTCAACACACGATCCCAATGCTCTTCTGTCACATCGAGAAATGGGCTGTGTATCTCCATACCCGCATTGTTGACCATGACATCCAATCTCTTGCATTGCTCAACTGTTTGCTGAATCAGTCCCATCGCTTGCTGATACTGTGAAACGTCAGCCTGGATGATAATGGCCTTGCCGTTGTTTTGTTCGATAGTTTGCCTGACTTCGTTCGCCTTTTCCTGATTATGGGCGTAGTTAATGACGACGGTTGCTCCTTGTTTTGCGAATTCGATAGCGATGCCACGCCCGATACCACTATCAGAACCCGTCACGAGGACTACTTTATTGTCGAATTGCATACTATATGTTCTACCTTTCTTATTTTGCAATGTTCTGGAACCGGGCTATCAGTTAGCTCCGTACTCTCTGTGTCAATTCACGAATAGCTGCCAGTGTTTCTGGAATAGTCAGCGGAACAATTGCCAGTGTCGTACCGGCGGCAAGCAGACACCACGAACAGAAAGCATGCTGTTTCGTTTTCTGATCGAAGAAAAGTCTGATTGCCTGTGATACATCGAACCCTATTTTTGCTGCCAGCGCCAGGGGAATCCAGGGGTGAGAACGCGCTCGCTCCTGTCCGCCCATAGCTGCCAGCCCCATCGTAATGGCGTAATTACCCACGCCAAGTATGCCATCCGGCGTTGAGAAACGTGAGTATGCCTCTGCTGAGGCATCTACTCTGTCAGCGTTGAGACCAGGGATGGGTGGCTCCGGCAGGTGTTTGATAACACCCATCTGATAGAGTGTAATCAGGCTCATGGAACCAATTGCCACCAGCGATAAACTGACTATCCCGCGTCGCTGAGCCATATACTCGCCAG
>DATGJV010000367.1:0-2430 GCA_035295005.1 Ktedonobacteraceae bacterium
AGATCAAGCTTGCCCGCCTCTACCAGGCGCATAATCGCTGTCCCTGTCAATGACTTCGTAACAGAGCCAATACGAAAGAGCGTCTCTGGCGTCACAGGCATACCACCATCTTCCACACTCGTCACTCCAAAGCCTCTCGCATAGATGAGCTTGTGTTCGTGTACAATCGCTAATGCCAGACCGGGAATATGAGACTTGTGCATTGCTGCCTCAATGTCTTGCTCCAATTGATAAAAATTCAGCATTGTGTTCATTCCTTCTAAACCGTGTAACATATGGTACATCAGAGGAGGGAAACGCATGTGCGAAGTATAACCTGGGCCTTTCTACAACACAGGGAGATATATTACAGATATCAGACAAATAGTATGTTATAATGACATCAGAATAAGGAGACCTCTTTATGTCATTTGACCGCCTCTGTCACACGCTCATTGAGCTTGTTGGGATTCCCAGCACGACGGGTCACGAAGAACTGGTACGTGCCTACCTGGAGCAGCACCTACAACGCCTGGGGCTTTCGACGCAGATAGATAGCATAGGAAACCTGATTGCCACGCTCCCAGGTACAGGGCAACCCTTGCTCCTCAATGCCCATATGGATCGTGTGCCACCTGGCCTGGGGCATACTCCAGTTCTACACGATGGCATCCTCTACAGCGATGGCAAAACAAATCTGGGGGCTGATGACGCCGCAGGTATCGCAATTATCCTGGAACTATTGACGCGCATTGTGGAAGAACAGCTTCCACATCCCCCGCTCATCGTTGTTTTCACTGTACAGGAAGAGGCTGGACTATGCGGAGCAACCACCTTTGACGCTTCACAATGGCTCGTCACCGACGGCATCGTCTTCGACAATGCGTTTGAGGCAGGAGTGGTTGTTTCTCAAGGAGCAGCCTACGAGGCATTTGATATTCGTATTACGGGGCGCACCGGTCATCCCGGCAAAGACCTCTCACAGACCGTAGACGCGATTGAAATATTCCGCGCTACCAACTATCCACACGGTTCTCTCAACAATGACCAGACGCGCATTTTGTTCTCGCGTATCACAGGCGGCAACGCACGCAACGCCGTTCCTGCTACCCTCTTCATCGAAGGGGAATTACGCAGTTTTGAACCTCTGAAAGTGCGCGAACATTACTTGCAAGATATTCGCGCTGCGTTTGAGCAAACGGCAGAAGCACACGGCGGAAAAGCTAACATGACGACCAGTCCTCACTCCAAAGGATACGCGGTAGATGAGAACGAGCCGCTACTCTTAACCTACCGTGATGTGCTGGCGCGACGTGGAGGAAAACTACAGCTGCGCCCCACATTCATCGGCAGCGATACCAGCGGCTTTCGCCCTGCTGTCCGCGCCTTCACCCTTTCCACCGGTGTAGTCAACGAACACTCAATCGAAGAATACGTCCCACTTGCACCATTAGAGCAAGTGGTGAAGGACACGCTTGATGTCCTGCGCGTATGGACTCAACAATAGCTCATCCTTCTTTGATAGCATTGACAGATAGCAATATAACCGATTAGAATGTATCTAATAGCTCTTGTGCTATGCCCGTTTATCCGGCGTATTGCGACAGCCAGAGGCTAACAACTATTTATGACTGTACAGCCCGACAACACAGCAAACTTCAGCGTATCTACACAACCACCTGCTATCCTTGTGCGTGGGTTGAGTTTCCGCTATCGTGCTTTCGATGACGAACCAGGCGGCAACAAAAAAGCTCCAATAGCAGAAGCAACAGAAAATGCTGAACAGGCTCCTGCTGTTGAGGACATTTCATTTACCTTGCCTGCCGGTGAATTGATGCTCATCGCGGGGCCTAGCGGTTGTGGCAAAAGCACGCTCCTTAAATGTCTGAACGGATTGATTCCACATAGCTATAAGGGTACGCTTACTGGCGAGATTGAGATTGCAGGACGCTCAACGAAAGGACTCAATCTTCGCGACCTCGCGCACTCAATTGGTACCATGCTGCAAGACCCTGATAAGCAAATTCTTGGCACCACCGTTGAACAAGAAGTAGCTTTCGGGCTGGAGAATTTGAATACACCACGTCCGGAAATGCGGCGGAAGATTGCAGAGGTACTCCAGCGATTGCGGTTGGAAAAATATGCTAAGCGTGCGACATTCGCGCTTTCCGGTGGGCAACGGCAACAGGTAGCGGCGGCAGGACTACTGGTCATGCAGCCTTCTATTTTCCTCTTTGATGAGCCGTTCGCGAATCTGGACTCACGGGCCGTGGATGAACTGGAAGAATTGATTACCGCCCTGCGTGCCGAAGGACGAACCGTTGTCATCGTTGAGCATCGCGTTGAAGAGGCATTGCACCTGCATCCCGATAAAGTGCTGCTGATGAAAGACGGTCGCCAGGTATTTTCTGGCACCGCTCAGGAATTTCTGGCTATTGCCGACCCCACACA
>DATGJV010000368.1:0-3602 GCA_035295005.1 Ktedonobacteraceae bacterium
GATAACGCCCTGGCCGTTGATTGCACTCTGGATATTAGCGGAAGAGACGACTTTGCGGTCAAGCGTAATGGTCAGACCATAGTTGACGTACTTCGCAGTAAATGTACCAAATTTCGCAATGGCGTCGCCCTTCATCTCAAAGTTGATCTGGATTTTGCCTGTTTGTTGATCAGTACCAACGCTAACCTGTGAAGGATCGAGGTCTTTACCGGTGAACTGCGGTTTATTGCCCGGATTATACTGTGTATATTGTGTTGGGTCGAACGGAGTACCTTGCTGCAAAATGGCATTGGCGTTCGATGACGGGCCAGTATTCCAAAATTCGAGGACACCCGCTTGCAGCAGCGTTTGAATCTGGCTGAGCTGGTTACCGCTGGTCAGGCCGGGTAGCTCAACGTCAATACTCTTGTTGCCATTGTTGTCGCTCAAAATACGAATATCGGGTTCAATGACGCCAAAACTACCGCCGACACGCTGAGCGAGGTTATTCTCGACATTGCTAATCTGACTGTCAATAACTTCCTTGCTGTAATGTTGGCTGGGGTCCGGTGCCAACAGCACGCTGACACCGCCCTGCAGGTCAAGCCCCTCGTGAATCGAAAATGGATTGCTGATGCCGTGCCAGGAGGTGTTGGGCCAGAAGTCAACGAATCCGGCACCAAGCGCCAGTAAAACAATAAATAGGAGGAGTGTGAGTGTTCCTCGACGCATAACTTTTATTTCCCCTCACTCTATCTAATCTTTGATAGAACGATAAACGCTACCTTGCTGATAATTCAGGACGCCATATGCGCCTTCGTTTATGTATTCCCGTGCAGTATAGCATAGTTATTCCACGTTGCATATCCCTAAATTTTTACAGCGAGCGCCATCCATGACTTTAGTCACCAGGTAAAATGTGCCTTTTCGTACTACTATTACAGGTACCTCACCTGTATACTATACCTGACGACAGAAGTCATGTACTTATATCAACGTTGAGTCGGATACTTGACATCATGCAAGGCATATGGTTTAATTGTTGTGGCTAATATAGCTTTTTGTTATAATCCTGTGTTTTTCTCCCAGGTGGAAAGATTCGCCGGAGAAAAATACAACATTTGAGAGCTTCTAGCGTAACACTAAAGAAGCGCATTTTATAGGAATTCAGGTGCCAGGGAACAATGCAGTTCCTCAATTATTGGAGATTTTCGTTTCCGTTACGTCCATTGCCATTGAGGGCAAAAACACTATTCCAGGGATCATTTTTGTTTTTGTGTCAGATTTTCTGAACGAGAGAAGGAGTATACACAACATGGATGACATACAGGCAGTAGAAAGTTCACAAACGAACCAGCCACCGCGTATGGGCGATGGTCATATCGTGATGGATGTGCGCGATATCACGAAAAGCCTTCCTCTGGGCCGCGAGAAGATAGAAATTCTGCGGGGAATCAGCTTCCAGATTAAGAGCGGAGAATTTGTTTCTATCGTAGGGCCATCGGGTTCCGGCAAAAGCACCTTGCTAGGGATTATCGCTGGCCTTGATAATCCCTCAACCGGGCAGGTGTTCATTGATGGCGTAGATATTACGAAGATGACGGAAGGAAAGCTCGCCGAGGTACGCAACAGCAAAATCGGTATGGTCTTCCAGGCGTTTAATTTGATACCAACATTGACGGCGCAGGAGAATGTTGAGGTGCCGTTGTATGTTGGTAAGCACAAGGGTGCACCTTCGGCTCGTGCGAAAGAATTGCTGGGGCTTGTGGGGCTTTCTCATCGTCTTGGGCATCGCCCCAACCAGCTTTCAGGCGGTGAGCAGCAGCGTGTGGCTATCGCTCGTGCGCTGGCGACGGACCCGGCCTTCGTGATTGCTGACGAGCCAACTGGCAACCTGGACGCGAAGAATGGCGAGAATGTGCTGGAATTGATCGCCTACCTGCGTGCGCAGACCGGCAAGACATTTATCATCGCGACCCACGATCCCGATATCGCATCGCATGCTGGCCGTGCCATTCGTATTGTGGATGGCAAGATTGCGGAACTTGATACGACGGGGGGACGAATCACACAATGAAAGCCTCGATGTACTTCAATTACACATCGCGGTCGCTGTTTCGAGGAGGGCAGCGAACCGTGCTGGCGATATTCTGCGTCGCTGTAGGCGTAATGGCGATTGTGGCTCTACAACTGGTAGGGCAAATGATTAATAACTCCTTCACAAGCAACGTGCGCGATGCGAACGGGGGTGACATCTCGGTCAACTCCTTTAGCCAGCCATTTGTGCAGAGCGACCTGGCGTTCTTTGACAACCTCAAGAGCCAGGGAACAATCGCGGGTTATACCGCAGTAATCAACACGAATGGCTCAACGGGTGTGGCAGCTTCGGCGACGAATTCCTTTAGTGTGATTGTCGTTGACCCGAGTACCTTTCCGCTTGTCGCGCCCCCAACATTCTCGAACCCGTCGAATGGCTCGCTCTCGTCGTTGCTTACGAATGACCAGGTGGTGATTGACCAGAACATAGCGGATCAGTATAACAAAAAAGTTGGTGACAGCTTTGCGGTACACATCAGCTCACAGAACTCGGCTGCAACCATATTAAACGTCAAGGTTGCCGGTATTGTGAGTGATTCAGGGGTGTTCGCGCAGTCAAACTCCTTTCTGGTCATTTCATTAACGGATTACAAGGCGGCATTAACCGCTGCTAATGCGAATGCGCCGTTGCTCTATAATGCCGTGTATGTCTCGACGGACCAGAATCAGGCGCTGACGGACAAAGCAAATAAAGCAATCCAGGATCATTTTCCCAATGCGACGACAACGACTGCTGCTGATGCCTTGAAAAATAATCAGACTCAGGTTGACTTTATCAAGAAGTTCCTGGATATCGCGGGTCTGCTGGCATTGTTAATTGGCGGCGTTGGTATCGTCAATACCATGCAAGTGTTGCTCTCGCGGCGCAGGATTGAGATAGCGATGCTCAAGACGACGGGCTACCGGCGCTTTGACCTCTACCTGCTGTTTGGTCTGGAGGCAGGATTGTTAGGTCTCATTGGCGGCGTTGTTGGAGCAGCAGCGGCGATCGGTGTTAGCTTCATCGTGCGCAACCTTGTGATACAGGTCTTCCAGATTAGTATCCCATTCCTACTTGATCCTTTGATTATCGGTGGTGGTATCCTGATTGGACTGTTCACCGCACTGATCTTTGGTCTTCTGCCCATTGTGCAGGCGGCGAATATTCGCCCGTTGAATGTTATTCGCGAACTGCCGGGAAGCCATCGCATCGGTAGTGTGTTTTTGACCATCGTTCTTTTAATTCTGCTGTCGGTGCTGTTTTGCATCATGGCAGGCGTTATTCTGAACGATACCATCCTGGCAATTGGTGCCGTCTATGGCACGTTCATTTTCCTGGCGCTGCTGAGCTTGCTCTTTGTCCTTGTTGTGCTGGTGATCAGCAAGTTGCCGGTGCCGGAGCGTTTCAGCTTTGGCTATCTGGCTCTGATTCTTGTAGGTGTAGCGGTTTCTGTCTTGCTGTTATTCATCCTGCCCACCTTTGGTGGTCTGCTATTAGTCGTCTCGTTGCTCGGTATCGTGATGGTGCTGCTGCCGCGTTCGTGGAA
>DATGJV010000369.1:0-4760 GCA_035295005.1 Ktedonobacteraceae bacterium
CCATTGGAGGAGGCGCATACTGCGCATGCGGATATGGGGGGAATTGATGCGGGTTGCCACGTCTATGGCGCGTTGGGCAAAGGTAGCGGCTTCGGAATAGGCGTTGTGCTGGTAGGCGAAGAAGGCCTGGTCGTAGAGGCGGTCAACGATACCGTAGGGGTCGCATACCTCTTTCACAATGGTTATCGCCGACTCGGTATATTCCCGTGAACGGAGAATATCGCCCTCCACACGGGCTAGCTCGGCTTGCACATCGAGTTCAAAAATACGCTCCTGGGAGTCTGAATAATCGGAGTTTGGCAGACACTGGCGGGAGAGCAGGCGTACAGATGAATGTAAATCTTCGACCGCTCTCTCTTTTTCGCCTTGCAGACGAGCGTAGAAGCCGTGAATATAGAACGCTGCTGGCAGTTTGCAAGGATCGCCAAACTGCTGAATACGTTGCAGGTAATCATCCGCGAAACGTTGCGCCGCCTCGTAGTCATCGAGCAGATGAGCAATGTGCGCGAGATTGCAGAGGGGCTGCGAGAGATGTGCATAGTTGCCCAGTTCGTCAGCTATCTCAAGACTCTCCTCTAAAGCACGCCTGGCAAAGGCCAGTTCGCCCCGGTAACAGAATAACATCCCCAGGTGGTTTAAGAAATGCGCCTGGTGATAGCGGTCGCGCTGTTGACTGCTGGCATGGATGCCCCAGAGGAGAATACGGATGCCATCGTTACCGGTATCCAGTCGCCCAACGAGACAAGATAGCCCTTCGACAAAACGGATGACGACATCATACTGCTCCAGATACCACGCTCGCTTTAACGAAGCAAGCAAGAACTCGCGCTCACGTTCCAGGCGATGGACATCTAATCTGTAGCGTTCGAGCAGATCAAGTGCGTATTGTTGCATGTTATGTTGCGCCACATCCACCTTCGTCGGGTCAAGATAGCGCAATCGCTCCAACGCCGTCGCACGCAGCAACGGGTGCATACTATAGCGCGTACTCTGCTCCCCATTCACCCGCACCACCGTTTCATTACTACCGTATTCCAATGGTAAAGCAAGCCGGAAACCTTTATTATGCTCAACATGCTCGTGCGTAAACTCCAACAGCGAGCGCTGCACGAACAAACCCAGGTCAGCTGCCGCATATGCAATCTGCTCGGATGAGATAACAACGCTTTCAGGTATCTCCTCTTGCGGGGCATCATTGTCGGCAATCACCTGGGGTTGAAAAAGATATGAGAGCGGCATGCCACGTTTCCTGTCAGTTTCTGGTGGCGTCCCGTGTTCGATATGCCCGGTCTGATCGGATTCCTGATTGGCATCATCCTCATCGTCCCTGTCATCCCCATCATCCCATGCTGTTGTCTCCAGTGCATTGAACGTTGGCATATGCAGAGCGGCGGCATGTTCAAGTTCAAATGATGGCATGCCCAGAATCGAAAGTAAGGCGTATCGTTCCTGCGTCGTGCGTGCCAGGCCTTCCAACGATTGCGACAGGATGGTATGTATCTCGCCATCGCCATCCAACAACGTATCCAATGGATAGTGTGCGACTCGCTCCGCCAGCAATGAAAGCGGAATACGTCGTGTGCGAATAGCGTTTGCTGCGACCTCAATAGCCCGTGGCAAATAGCCCACGGCGGCGCAAATCTGCTCAACCGATGCTCGCTCTTTCTCTACTACGCTTTGTCCAACCAGTTGCGCAAGCAAATCATAGGCCGCATATGGCTCTAAAGGTGCCAGATGCAAGTGGTGCGTCACCAGGGCAGGTGGCGGGAGGCAGCGACTGGTCAGCAACACCACCCGCTTTTCATTGAGGTTTTCACTATCATATGTAACACCCCTATTCACATGATGAGCCACAAGCGCGTTCAAGGCCTCGCGCAGGGGAAATTCCGCGTCCAGATCGTCGAGCATTAACAATACGCGCTGCTGGAACAGCGCGGCACGCACACCATTCACCGCTTGCGCAAGCTCAGAGTTGTAGGTGTACACCTGCAATTCATTGCGCTCATAGTGCTGCATACCCCGCTGCGGCATCGTCCTGAGTGGGCCTGTTTCTCTACGAACATGCCTTTGTCCTGCAATTTTCCCATTCCCTGAACGAGAGGAAATAGATTGGAACAGGTCGGTAATCTCATGCAACAATGAAATAAGCCCTTCAATACCGCGCCTCCCGGTGCAAGTGAACATGGCGATACCATCTGGGAAAAGGCGTTTGCGCTCACGCTCGTTCGCCGCTAACTGATGAACTACCTCGTAAGCAAGAGTACTCTTTCCGATACCCGGCATACCGGTAATGGCATACACATCAGTTTTGGCCGAGGAAAGTACCTGCGAGAGTTCTTGCAACTCTGTACTCCGACCAACAAAACGTGGAGGACGCGGCGGCAAAAAAAGAAGTGGTGGCGCCTGTGGAGGGGTAAGCTCGTCTTTTAAATGCTGTATCTGTTCGCTCTCTTCGGCACTCAATTCAGAGATTTCAGCCGCACGTAAATAAGCCCGCACATCCTGCGGATTCTTGCAGAGCAGTTCGGCAAGGGCCAGCACCCGCTTCCTCACCGTTCCACGAAAAGGGTGCGCTAAATGCCCAGCCTCCAACCGTGCTAGAAAATCCTCGGAGATGTTATTATTGCCTGCATAAGCTCCATTTTGCACTGTCTCTAGAGTATGAGCAGTGTGTGCAGCGTGTACAGCCTCTACCAATGCACGCTGGCTATTCCAGCCAAGCACACGGCGACGCTCACTTATCCAGCGACCAAATTGTACAGCATCCATAACTCCTCACTTCGTCTTCAGGGAGATTTTGGGGTAAACTCTACCAGTTATTTTACCATAATTAACACAATATATTGCATAACCTACATACGCTATTACGTTACCAAAACATCACAAAAATTGATCAGGCAAGTCATGCGGTTGGTTATGTCTCCAAAACGACGATGAATAGAGAACGTTGTATATTTTTGCGAAATTGAAATGCCAGAAGGAGAATGGGTGAAAAGTTTTTCTGCTGGAACAGTCGCCAATTTCTGCCAAAATAGTTACTGGTGCCGTGCAACCATCTTGTCATCTAGCGACTGTTCCTGGAAACAATGATACCTGTTCAAAATATTACGTGCCGCGGAAATAAGCCTGTAGAACGCGGAAAATGCGCGGAAATAGTGTGAGGCAAAAATCTGGCAACCATTGAATCATCTATCATCTGATGGTATGCTTACGGCATGAATATCATCGTATAAGAAACGAGGTAATCTCTTGGACGAACAAAATATTGCTACAAATACTGAGCAATCCCTCACCGCAGAAGATTCGATAGAACCTGAAAGCCAATTACCTGAACTGGCGTCCGCGCCTGATGATGAGGCGCTGGAGGAGGAAATCGAGGACGAGTTGATCATCGAAGATTTCACGATTGATGGCATCTGCGGGGTTTACTAGGTGATATCCGGGGAATCTGGGGAATCTAGAGTGCCTGGCAGGTCTCGTTTTTCCGACAAGGTTGTCCTGATTACCGGTGCTGCCCGTGGCATGGGTCGTGCGCATGCCCTCGCCTTTGCGCGTGAAGGCGCTCGCCTGGCAGTATGCGACGCATGTCGGCAGTATGAGACCGTTCCCTACCCACTTTCACAGTCAGAGGAACTGGCAACATTGGTCAGCGAGATTGAAGGCATAGGCAGTCAAATCATTGCAGAACAGGCCGATGTCACACATCTCGACGAGATGCAAACATTCGCGGAACGCACGCAGCGCGAACTTGGCCCGGTAGATATCGTGGTTGCCAATGCTGGCCTCTATTCGTTCGCGCCGAGTTGGGAACTGACCGAGGCACAGTGGGACGAAACCGTTAATGTTGATTTGAAGGGTGTCTGGATTACTTGCAAGGTCTGTATTCCACAGATGTTACCTGTGCGCACGGGGAAAATTATTTGTATCTCATCCACAGCCGGTTTCAAAGGTATGGCAAACCTGGCGCACTACGTCGCTGCCAAACACGGTGTGATTGGGCTGGTGAAAACGCTTGCCATCGAACTGGCACCATACAATATTAACGTTAACGCCATCTGCCCCACCAGTGTAGATACCACGATGGTGCGGAATCAGGCCCTGTACGACGTATTCGCCGGTGGGACTGGACCAGAGGCAACCTATCAACATATGCTCGATCTGACAAACCAGATGAATCTTTTTCCCGACCGCAACCTCTTGCCGCCAGAGGCGGTGAGCAACGCGGTCTTATGGCTGGCCTCGGACGAGGCGAGGCATATTACCGGCAGTGCGTTGCCGGTAGATGCTGGCTATTTAACTCGCTAAAAGCGGCTTTTTGACATCCAACTCTTGCACGTGGTATCATGCGGCACGTTGATATTCTTTGACTACACTTGCCATCAACCATATATTTCGATATACCCGACACAAACACCCGACCGGTCACAGTTATCCCGCGATGAAAGGCATTGCTAAATGGTTTCATTCCCTTTCAGTGCAATGGTTGGACAGCAACACATGCGGCTTGCTCTGCTCCTCAACGCGATTGATCCATCAATTGGCGGCGTAGTGTTGTGTGGCAAACGTGGCACAGGCAAATCTACGATGGCACGCGCCCTGACAACGCTCTTTCCTCCCATCACCGGTATTGCTGACTGTCCCTATTTCTGTGACCCCGCTACCTTCCAATGGATGTGCGCAACATGTCTACTACGCATTGAACGTGGCGAACAAATACCGCTTGCCACCCGTCCTGTGCCGTTCGTGAAATTGCCGCTCAA
>DATGJV010000370.1:0-5072 GCA_035295005.1 Ktedonobacteraceae bacterium
CACGATGAACGGCCCCTTCAAAGAGCAGATCAATCGCCTCGATAACGCCACCTCCCAGGATGATGGCTTCGGGGTTGTAGAAGTTCATGATTGAGCCAAGTGCAATACCCAGGTAATCGGCGGCCTCTGTCAGAATCTCGATGGTCAGTTCGTCTTTCTGCTCAAGGGCTTTTGCCAGCAGACCAGAACGGATAATCGTCTCTCCACCCAATAGTTGCTGCGCGGCTTCTTCCGCCAGCCAGGATGGGCGTCCGTGATGAATTTCGGCCATAATCGCTCTGGTAATGGCTGTGCGCGATGCATACGCCTCCAGGCAACCGCGAGAACCACAGCCGCAGATGCGCCCGTTGGCCTCAATCACCATGTGCCCAACCTCACCCGCCGTGCCAGTCAAACCTGTATACATGCGCCCATTCTGCACGATACCGGAACCAATACCAGTGCCGACAAAGACGCAGACGAAATTGCTAAAGCCATGTCCCGCACCGTAAATATACTCGCCCAGCGCGGCAACTTCAACATCGTTGCCGACGGACACCGGCACGCCAAACTGCTTGCCAAGAATATCGCCCAGATGCATATTTTTGACGCCGAGGTTGGGCGCATCTACCACTACCCCGGCTTTGCGGTCAATCTGCCCTGCCGCACCGATGCCAATAGCCGTGATGGATGCGCCGTCGGGCAGTTTCGCAGCTTCTAGTGCAGCTGTTGCCAGTTCTATTGTGCGTTGCGCAACAAAATCTTGACCACGTTCAGCACGGGTGCGTTTACGGGCCGAGGCAATCACTTCTCCGCTTGTTATGTCAACTACGGATGCAAGGGTCTTGGTTCCTCCCAGGTCTATACCCAGGGCATACTCTTTCTTTTTTGGCATGATTCTCTCTCACTTTTTATTTTTTGGTAAAGGGTAGGCTCAAACCGGGGACAACATCGAGGTCGAGGTTATGATGCTCGCCCCTGCTCAAATGGAAGAAGGCCGCGCTGGCGATCATGGCGGCATTATCGGTGCAAAACTCGATGGGTGGATAGCGCAGACGAATGCGCAGTGGAAGCAATTCTTGCTCTAGACGCTGGCGCAAGCTGAGGTTTGCAGCAACGCCTCCTGCCAGAACAACTTGCTTCACATGGTATTCTTGAGCGGCAAGGCGCGTCTTGACGGCAAGCACATCTACAATGGCCTCCTGGAAACTGGATGCCAGCAAAGAGACATTGACCGCGCCGCGTTGGGCCGCCTGTGTACCCATGCGAGTATACTGACTTACCTGTTCTTGTTTGCCTGTTGCGTCGCTTCCCGCACGGCTGGTCTGACGATCTTCACTCGCGCCTTCAGCGAGATGCAGCATAGCAGTTTTCAAACCACTGAAGCTGAAATCATAAGTGCCGCGGAGCCACGCACGGGGCAAACGATAAGCAGCACGGGCAACAGCAATGGGCTTATGTTGTTGTACCAGCGCCTCCTCGGCACTTTGCGCGGCCTTCTGAATGGCGGGCCCTCCAGGGTAGCCCAGGCCGAGAATGCGCGACACTTTATCAAACGCTTCTCCGGCGGCGTCGTCGCGAGTTTGGCCGAGCAGTTCGTATTGTCCATGCTCACGCACCAGCACAAGCTCGCTATGCGCCCCGGAGATAACGAGACAGATAAGAGGGAAAACGGGGTCGCCATCCTGATACTCCCAGAGATTCTGGGAGGCATCAGCAGCATTTGTAGCTTCAGCTTCTCTGTTTTTGTGCAGCCAGTTGGCATAAATATGGGCTTCGAGATGATTGATGCCAATAAATGGGAGATTACGGGCAAGCGCGAGTGTTTTCCCTGCCGTGAGACCAACGAGAAGCGAGCCTGCCAGTCCTGGGCCATAGGTCGCGGCGATGGCGTCAATATTCTCCCACGTGCAATGAGCCTCGGTCAGGGCAGTTTCAAGTACCGGAATGATCGTGGTGAGTTGCTGACGTGAAGCAACTTCGGGTACAACACCACCATAGCGGTTATGAATCTCCACCTGGGAGGCAACCACATTTGAGAGCAAAGAGCGGCCATCTTTGACAATAGCTGCACCAGTTTCATCACATGAGCTTTCAATACCTAATACGAGCATAGTCCTACCTGATAATGAACGTTAACAACTCTATCTCCCCCTACGGTTTTATTGCGTTTCCAGTTTCGTGAGTAACGCAGCTTTCAACGCCTGGAATTTTTGCGTATAGGCCGGTGAATGAATTTCATCCGTCCACATGATGAGTGCATCTTCCTGGTTATCGCTGTAATAGCGATGCCGTAAGCCTGCCTCGCGGAACCCATACTTGCGGTAGAGGGATTGCGCGGGGAAGTTGGAGACGCGCACCTCCAGCGTGACCCACCTGGCGTTGATCGAGTAAGCGATATCAATCAAGCTCACCAACATAAATTCGCCCAACCCCAGCCGTCGGTAGTTGGGATGCATGGCGATAGTCGTGACGTGCGCTTCGTCCACCATCAGCCAGAGGCCCGCGAAGCCGATAATAGAGGCCAAGTCGGGCGGCGGCATTGTCGTGGTAGAGCGACTGGGCAAAAGCGAAAGCGGGAAGATGCGACGTTGTTTCTCAGGCTCTGACGCGGGAACAGTCGCACGTCCTTCAGCGATTCGTTTATCTCGCAGCACAATATAATGCGCCCAGCGGTTGTCCTGCAACTCCTTGCGATACGCGCTCGGAGGCCACGTGGAGGGATAAGCTAGACGCTCAATCTCGATGACGCGAGGCACGTCTGACATCGTCATCCGGTCAATGACGTAACGCACCCTCTTCCCTTTCTGTCTGACTCTGACCTGCCGGTCTATTTGACTTGCCGCCTAAAAGCGGCTGTTTTCGCGTACTGGTTGTAATGGAAGGACGCCGTATATAGAGTGGTTCGAGTACTAACGGGTCGTCCACCTGTCCACGCTGTATCTGTTGCATCGCGAGCGAGGCGAGTACAGATGCATGACGAGTTGATGCGATAGGGCCAGCAAAGATATGTTTTGATTGCATATGCATTTGTAAGGCTGAGCGTGATGCATCGCTTATTTCGCCACAAAAGAGCGTCGTCGGCAATTCACGTTCACCCGGTACACCAAACCACTGCCCTACCTGCTCATGCAAAAGCGTACTCACTTCCTTCGGCAACTGCACAAGATAATCGCTAAGCCGCCGCATAGCGGGCTGCATATCGTCATTCTCGTCAAGTTCCTCACCGGCTGTTTGTTCAAAAGTGTAATCAAAAGTATAACAGGCGGTATACAGTTCTGAACGTCCAGCCTCTAAAACGGCGCAAATAGGGCCGTGCCAATCACAGTGTTGAGCGGCGATGATATCGAGTGTACTGATACCGACAAGCGGCTTCTGCAAGGCAAAGGCCAGTGACTTTGCCGTTGTCAGGGCTACGCGCAACCCATTAAATGAGCCTGGTCCAGTGGCAACGGCGATGGCATCGAGAGCTTGCATGGCGGTACCACACTCAGCGAAGAGACGCTGAATGCGTTCCAGCAATTCCACACTATGATTGTTCCCAACCTGCCAGGTATACTCGCCGAGGACTGTTTGCTCAGTGCAAAGCGCCACGCTCGCCTGTCGGGTCGAGGTATCAAGAGCCAGTAGTAGCATAGGTATTCTTCTGAAATAGTCGCAACAGTTCGCAATAATGCGCACCTGTGGCGATAAAACGTAAACTGCGTTTTGTCTCGCTCAATACTTTGAGACGAATATTCAGGCGTTCAGCGGGCCAGAGTAGATTGGCTTTGTCTGCCCATTCAACGACACAGACGCCGGAACCATAGAAATAGTCCTCGAAGCCGAGGTCTATCATCTCTTCAGGATCGTCAAGGCGGTAAAGGTCAAAATGGTACAATGCAAGGCCGTCATATGGGTGCTGTGAAGGCACCATTCCCTGAATCTGAACTGGAACAGGGGAAACCGAACTATGATACTCCTTCAGCAAGGTAAAGGTTGGACTGTTGATGACATCCGTTATCCCCATTCCTTGCGCCAATCCCTGTGTCAAGGTAGTCTTGCCTGTTCCCAACTGACCATCGAGCAGGATCAATTCTCCTCCGCGCAGTAAATCACCCAGGCGCATTCCCAGACGTTGTGTCTGAGTAAGACTATGGCTGATGATATCCAGCGTCATACTGCTTGCTGCTTGAGAATTCCTAATCACGCTTCCACCTTTACGCCCGGGAGAGAGACGAACTATCCAGGGTATCTACGATTCGTTCAGGATACCCTGGTTACGATAACTTTTGTATTATAACATGAATTGTCTGTATCAACGCAACTTTGTGCCACATTTCCCACAATAGAGTGAGTTGTTACGTACCATAGTGCCACAAGTTGGGCAAGGTTTCATACCTGCTGCTGGCTGAGCAGTGGATGAACCTGACGGGTTGGCAGTATGTGGCTGGCCGGTTGGCGGCGTGTATGGTGTATACGGTGGGGGCGTGTAGTCGGTTGTCTGCGCCGGTTGCTGCGCTTGATACGTCTCACTTTTGATTTCCTGAAGCTGTTTATCGCGATTCTCCACATCGTTATCCAGTTCCAGGATACTGGCACAAACACGCGAAAGCTTCGGATCGTGTAATGCACCCTGTGTATAGAGACTCATCGCCGCCTGGACCAGTTCTTCGAGCAACTGGCGACGCTGCTCCAACAATTTATCAATTTCGCTCTGTTTGCTCCGCGCACGCATTTGTTTCTGCGCTTCCCAACCTGTGCGACTAATAGCTGAGCCGAGCATATTTTTCGCTGATTCTACAAAATCTGCCATGATTTTGCCTCCCTGTCTGGTAATTTTCCTTTTTATACTGATTGAACGTTTTTCGTGTTATTCTTCCGCCACAGCATACTGGTAGATGCGTATCTCTTCGGGTTTGCCGCCACTGCTCAATTGGACAGCAACGACATCTATCCTCCACTGCCGCTCTGAACAATGATGAGCATCGAGATAATAGCTGGCAACTTCGCGCAATTTCTGACGCTTGCGGGTGGTTACAGCCTCTTCCGGCAGACCATACGCGGCCCCACGGCGGGTCTTCACCTCAACGAACACAAGGTCTTGCCCTTCT
>DATGJV010000371.1:0-5626 GCA_035295005.1 Ktedonobacteraceae bacterium
GGCATAAAAAGAAAAGAGATATTGGTAACAATTTGCGGTAGGTAAAAATGCTGTTCCGTGGTACCGCATTTTTACCTACCGCAAATTGTTACCAATATCTCTTTTCTTTTTATGCCATTTTCTGCTATACTTGCTCACAACATATCCCAACAATGTTTTGTGAGTATTATCCAGAAAAAGTGTGGGAGAGGAACGGAATTTGCAAGGAGCTTTCGACGAAGATGTCGCGACCAGGAACTAGTCGGCGCAATCATAACAATTATATCAATAGCAATGGGAACGGCGGTGCCGCAAAACTCACATCGTTTACGTTCGCAAGTTATACTGTTGCCTGTGAGCGGCACCCCGACCGTAACGAGGACAGTATCGTTACTGATGAAAAACGTGGATTGGCAGCAGTGTTTGATGGCGTGGGTGGCAGTGCCGCCGGTGAGGTTGCTTCCCGCATAGCCGCCCACACGACGCACGAAATGTGGAAACACATTCTCCAGGCAGGACAAAAAGGACGCAAAGCCCACAGTATCCTGGAAGATTGTGATACTGTAGACCTGTGTGCTGAACTTGAGCGCATTATTCTCGAAGCCGATGAAAAAGTGCGCACAGATGGGAAACAACGTGCCGGCACAGATGACCTCGCCACAACAGTTGCCATTGCCGCCCTTTGCCGCAACCCGGATCAAAAAAGCTATACCCTGGTGTATGCCCATGTTGGCGATAGTCGCATTTACCTGTTGCCATATGGCGGTTCGCTCAAACGGTTGACCAGCGATGATGGGCTACTGGCAAAACTGGTAGAGAACCAGGTGGTAAACGAGGCTGCTGCTTTACATATAGATCAGGCCATGCGAGCAGATGAGCTAACTGAGATGGAGTTCAGCTATTTTCGTCTGCGCGGCGGCATTACGCAAGCGTTAGGCGGACCAATACAGCCAATGATCCATACCAGCCAGATTTCCATCTCTCCCGGCGACCGCGTTCTCCTTTGTACCGATGGCATTCACGATAACCTGACTGATGTGGAAATAGAAGAAATCCTGCGCTCGGAGGCGCGTACCACCATTGCAAGACTGCTTGTCGAACGTTCTATCGAACGCTCGCATCAGGACAGGCATGTCACTATTCGTTCTAAGCCCGATGATATGAGCGCCATTGTCATGACCTGCCGGTTCTAAATGCCGCTATACGCCAATATAACATGTATCTCTATTGATTGATATGATTGACAGCCATCTCCAAAAGTACCAGTTCAACGTATAAATTTGCTGATACTAGCATATCTTGTGCTACACTCCTTGAGGATACTATCAGTATAGTCAGGAAGGATATCTGGCGTGGGTCGAAAATCGTTGTATTGCGTCTGCCTACTGGTTGTATTGCTGGTAAGCGCCTGTGGGTCTCAACAGGGCAATGCAGTACTCCCAACACAACCGCTCAATTCCGATGGCGTTATTGCTGTTGAACAACACCCAACTCCTACTCCAGGTCTCCAAATTCCCAGTCAGATTACTACACCCACGCCTGTACCCACCCAGCCCGGCGTTTCGCCATCCTCTCCTCCAGCTGGTTCCGGGCTTGAACCATATGGGCCACCACCACCAATGTCGGCAGAGGAAATCCAGATCACGCAGCAACTCTTTCAACTCATTAATCAGAATCGCGCCTCCATTGGTCTCTATCCCTTTGTCTGGAACGATACGCTTGCCGGGGGCGCACGCTTGCATAGCTGGAACATGATCCACTGCGGTTTCAGTCATACATGTCCGAACGGTGAAGACCAGTGTACACGTATCGCAAACGAAGGTTTCGCCGGTTATACCGATTGTGGTGAGAACATAGGTCTTGCCGGTCCATATCCCACTCCCTGGGGTGGCGTCTATAATGTGCAGGAGAGCATGTGGAACGAACCACCCTCCGGTTGGCACCGCATCCACCTGACCAGTACTACCCTCCACCGTATAGGCGTCGGCATCGTCGTCGATTCCAGAGGTTGGCTCTGGTTCACCGAAGATATGGTAAGTTAAAGGTTTATGCGGTGTTCCTGACCCCAGGAACCTTCTAATTGCCATTGCTTCTCATCAACGCTACTGACTAATCGCTCTTCGTCTATGATGGCTGAGGAACGCAGGAGCATTGTGTAGTTCTCAGCATCGCGTACTGTACATTCCACTCGCAGAGCATATTTTCCCCACTGAACTGGCCCCACATGATAAGTTGCGCCATTTTGACGCAGGGCATGGGGTAATACAGGGGCAATAACCAGCGTGCCAGCCTCTTCCTCACGCAGACCCATAATGTAGCGCAGAAGTAAATGCACGCTCAAAGCGCCCCAACCATAGCCCTCGATGCCAGCATTGGCGTACTCGATTACGCCTTTTCTGCTGGTTTTCACGACACGGCGATATTCACGGGTAACGCCTGGAAGACCGCTCTCCGCATCAGGTGTGTGGCTATCTATGCTGCGATAGGAAGCGTCTATAAACTGATAGGCCAGTTCAGCCGCGTCAAAGGGCATTTTCGCGGCAGAGGCGGCACCTATCAAGGTCATGACAACGGGAGGCCAGCAGAGGGGAGCCCAGCCATTGCTATGCGATGGTGGTTGCGAAAGATATGGGCGTAATTGGTCAACGTGACCCCAACCGGACGCGCCACAGAAGACAGGTGCAAGATGCATGCCATCCTGTTGCGATGACCACTCCTGCGCCACCGAGTCATAATCGCGGAACCAGCCATCGCGCCACATCTGCCGTGTCTTCATCGTGAATTCATTCGCGACCTTTTGCCAGTATGCGGCTTCTCCAGCAAAATCAACGGGCGGGACAGCAGACAGAGCAATTTCTGCAAGAGAAGTCGAATTAGTTTCAGCGTTTTGTGTGGAAGCATCATAAAGCAACAACATAGCCCAGCGAGCCAGTATAGCAGCACCCTGTACCATGCTTGCCTGCAAATCTACAGGGCGCACATGCTGAATAATGGTGCCACCGGTCTGCTGTGGGCCAAAGCGGCTGGAAACATCCTGACCGCTCTCCCATGAACAGGCATAGACAAGCCAGCCCTCTGTATCGGTGCGATGCTCCAACCACCAGCGCATGTACGCGGCTACCTTTGGATAGAGGCGGCGCAACCACGGCATATCGCCGGTACGACGAAACAACTGGTCGCAACACCATAGCGGGAACCCCCATTCGGGCGCGGTGCCGCAAATTTGCCCATCATCGGCAACCATATTATAACTGCCATCTTCACGCATGCAAGGGAGATTGGCACGTGGCGACGACTCGAAATGGCCCAGAATGACTTCCGTCGCCAGATCGGGATTGGCATAGCTGAGGAAGAGCATATCCATTGCCGCCTCAGCAAGGACAGTGCGTGGCGCTTGAATTTGCATGCCATCCCACGGCGTGGGGATGATGCCAGATGAAGGGCGTATGGTCATGCGCAACGTCTCAAGATCATAGACCAGACCGCGCCGCCAGTAATCGGGCCAATCGCCAGAAAGTTGCGGGGCTTTCTGCCAGAACGCCTCATCATCCGCCCGGTGTTCGGCCTCGGCTCGCGCAATCTCCTCAATACCATCGGCCCAATGCTCCGCCGCCACATCCTGCGAGACGCCACGCGCCAGAATACAGTTGAGAATACGCTGCTCGCCTTTTTCCAGCATCAATGTACACGGCAAGGCCACGGCTCGTACCTGCCAACCACTATCCACCTGGCTCTGCATAATGTGTGGTTGTCCTACCTTCGCTCCTTTTGCCCACGCGGAAACCTCGTCCAGCGTCACCACATAGCCAGTATCGCCAAAGGAAAGTTCACCGCCATCGGCGGCACACGCTCCGTGTATAAATACATCGCCCTCGCTGGCAATACCGAGCATCGCACAACAATCATCCACACCCTTGCGAGCATACAACCCGTGTTCCCACAGTCGGCTTGTATAGGGATTATGCGTATGGCAGTGAATCAGATAGCACGTCACCGGCAATGGGTATCCTGATGTCTGCTCCATCGTAGATGACAGCGAAAGCACGCAGCCAAGAGCGTCTTTCTGCACAAGAAAATAACGAGCATTCACCGTCAAACCATATTGCGGCACAGTACAGGTATATTCAAAGCGATTCTTCGTATGCAGGTGACTCGTAATTGTACAACTATGCCGCCGAAAATCCTCCGGCGTGACCAGTACAACTTCGCCTATTTTCAACCCTATAGTCAGGTGCGCGGTATATTGGAACTGGTTACGCACATACGTACCAAGATTTGGCACATGCCACCCCATTCCTAGTGGTTCTAGCGAGCGCAATACGCCACACGGGCTGATTTTCCAGCTATGATAAGGGTTGTCTATGTAGCCATAAGGGGTAAAATCATCTTGAGGGATCATATCGCATTACTCCAAACGCACGTTACGGTACTGCCAGAAAACACTATTCTGTTGTGCAAACATAGTGCTGAAATAACTGGTCGTTGCGCATATTGTATGTCATCACCTGTACATGGTCAAATCGCTAACAGATTTTCACGTTCCCATCAAGTGGTACAATCTACTGAGAGAGAAGACATCTTTTTTAGTTCCGTTCTAAAGAATGCACAAAGGAGAAGACAATGCCTGAAGCAGTTATTGTGTCCGCAACCCGTAGTCCTATTGGACGTGCGATGAAAGGTTCGCTGATCGAATGCCGGCCTGATAATCTAGCGGCTACCATCGTGCAAGCAGCACTCGCGAAAATTCCCCGGCTTGACCCGCAGTCAGTGCAAGATTTAATGCTTGGCTGTGGCGAACCGGCTGGCGAATCGGGCTTCAATATGGCACGTGTGGTTGCGATATTAGCTGGTATGCCAGATGTACCTGGGGTCACGGTCAACCGCTATTGCTCGTCCTCATTGCAAACTATCCGTATGGCCTTCCATGCCATCAAAGCCGGTGAAGGGGACATATTTGTGTCAGCAGGTGTTGAGACGGTGAGTCGCTTTATGAACGGAGTAGCTGATGCAGGTCCTCACAATGAGGCATTTGCCGGAGCAGAAGCGCGTGTCGCCACGCAAGCCGAGGGAGCGGAGTCATGGGAACCGCCAAAGGGTTTGCCGGATATTTACATTTCAATGGGACAGACAGCAGAGAATGTTCGCCTTTCCGAGGGAGTCAGTCGGCACGAGATGGACGAATACGCGGCCCTTTCGCAACAACGGGCCGTCAATTCGCAACAGAACGGATTTTTCGACCGTGAAATTACACCAATCACAACCCCAAACGGTACCGTTGTGAGCAAGGATGATGGCCCTCGACCCGGCACAACAGTCGAGAAGCTGGCAGAATTGAAACCCGTCTTCCGACCCAACGGCGAGGTAACGGCTGGTAACTCCTGTCCCCTCAATGATGGCGCGGCAGCCGTGGTAGTGATGAGTGACAGCAAAGCCCGTGAACTGGGCATCACCCCGCTAGCGCGTATCGTGGCAAGCGGAGTTTCCGCGCTCAACCCGGAAATCATGGGATTAGGCCCGGTAGATGCCTGTCGCCAGGTGCTACAACGAGCGGGTATGACCATCGAAGATATAGACCTGGTGGAGATTAACGAGGCATTTGCCGCTCAAGTCATCCCCTCTGCCCGTCATCTCGGTATTCCCTGGGACA
>DATGJV010000372.1:0-3818 GCA_035295005.1 Ktedonobacteraceae bacterium
TGTATCGTTACTTTCTGCTTCAGGAGGTAGATCCTTATGAGCTTGACTGAGAATCAGTTACAATTGGAGCATTCAACTCCTCATTTTTCTCGTGTATATTGTTGGTTCTTTGCTGCCTGCATTGTCCTGGGGATGGCGGCAACGGTAGTCGCGGTCCTCACGAATCCTCCGTATTATGGTTCGCAGGGAGGCGTAGTGGCGGCGATTGCTACCAACGCAACGTCCAGCGACCTGATGGATCAGGCACATGTCATTTCCGAAGTGATTGCTTCGTACTTGCTTCCCCTGAGCTTTCTAGTGATGGCGTGGCTAGCGATGCCGCGCTCCCCCTGGCTGGCAAGTATTGGAGCTGTTGTCACACTTCTGGGTACGTTACCTATCGCCGTCTTCGCTGCAGAGGATGACCTCTACTACGATATCGCACGTATGGGCAACCATCCTGCGCTCGTCGAGATGGCACAACGGTTTAATGGTGATGGAGTCATGAACTATTACAATCTGATGTTTGCGCTTAGTACGGTGCTAGGTCCAGTGCTTCTTGGGATCGCACTTGGACGAGCGCGGGTTATTCCCAGGTGGGCGGCTACCGTACTGGCCCTCAGTCGCTTACCAGTGCTTCTTTTCATGTTTGTTCCCTATCACTTCTTGATTATCATCTTGCTAGTTGGTTTCCTACTACTCTTTATTGGTAGCGTCCCCGTAGCTCTAGCACTCTTGAAGGTCCCTGAGCGTGCAATACCTCGGTAAAGCCAACAAAGCGTACCCACTCTATGCCAGGGCAGCATGAGTACTCATGCTGCCCTGGCATAGAGTGGGTAGATAAAAAGCTATTTTCTTATTACTTGAGGAAGTTTTGAAAAAGAGCAGTCTCAAGAAACGAGCGGTTTTGAGACGCTTCTACAGATGTAGTATGCCACGCCACGGCAAATCCTTGTAAGAACCCCCAACAATGGCGTATAATGGAAACATAGAATCATCCCCACTCCGGGGAACACGCGACGGGTGAGATAATCCGTCGCTTTATCATTTTCATGAAGAGATTTTTTATTATAAGGTAGGCAAAGTAGTATGGTAGAGCATAATAGCACAAATTCCAACACATCGTCATTACAACTAACACGACCGGCCAATATTCGCTTGCTGGTCATTGATATAGATGGCACATTGCTCAATCCAGAGGGAGAAATTGCGTCACAAACGCTGGCAAGCGTGCAGGCAGCAAAAGAGGCAGGCATCGTAGTCACGCTGGCAACGGCACGCCGCTACTGCAATACAGCGCCGATAGCCGATGAACTGGGCATAGATTGCCCGCTCATCCTGTGCGACGGCGCGTTAATTGTCCAGCATCCGCAAGCGCAAGTTCTGCATACTCACCCGCTCACAGCTGCCGTGGCCCAACAGGCAGTAGATATTATGGCAAGCTACGAACACGATGTTCAGCCGGTCGTCCATCCCAATCTGGGATTGATAGAAGAAGTGTGGACAGGCCCAGCCGAACGTGACAACCTGTGGATAGAGGCGTATATCCTGGCCTATCCCGACCGGGTGTACCGCATGCCTTACGCGGAACTCTGCACAGGACATCCCGACCCATTGCGGGTGGTTGCCTTTGCGTCAGAAGAGTCAATTCAGGCACTCAAACCGGCCATTTCTACTCTGGACTGTTCGTGGAATGCCATTAAGCGTGGCAACTATGGTTGCGCGGAAATGGCAGTGATGGCTCCCGATTGCTCAAAAGCCAGTGGTTTGATTGCGCTGGCACGCACATTGAATATTCCTCTGTCGGAAGTCATGGCGATTGGCGATAACAACAACGATATTCCAATGCTGCAAGCTGCTGGCTGGGGCGTGGCAATGGGACAGGCTCCCGCAGCCGTCAAAGAGGTCGCGCAAGCCGTTACAGCAAGCAACGCGGAGCATGGCGCGGCCCTGGCAATCGAACGCTATGTTCTCGGCGCGGCACGCCGGGCGGCGCATACCGCTTCAAATTCTCGCAATCGCACCACCTGTTTGTGATTGGGCGATGCTTGCCAGCGTTTCTGCTTCACCAGTTCAAGAGCATCCTGCGCATGCACACCATCGTAAACCAGTACGGCACTGGTGAGCAGAACGCTGCGCCCTACCCCATGTTCGCAGTGAATAAGCACGCGCCCTCCGCGCCTCATTTGCTCACTGACCCACGCCGAGCCTTCCATTAATTGTTCAACTGTCATAGGGTACGTATCTCGCGTCGGTAAATGAAGCAGTTCAATATGCTCTTTCGCCATCGCTTGCGCATCGTCGCAATATTCTGCTCGCGTATCCACAACAGCTGTGACGCCCGCGTGAGCCAATGCCCGGATATCCATCGGACGCACCCGCCCACCAACCGCGAGGTGGTCAGTCACCCAGCTCATATTCAACTTATCGGGCAAAGGAATATGGACTGCCAGCGCGAAATGTTCCGCGCTTGACCCTTCGGGGAAAAGATGCGCAGCAATTCGTGTCCAGACACGGTAAGTCAAGCGCACAACACCCGAAAAAAACCACACTAGACCAGAAAAATGCACCTTTGGCGGCGTTTGTTCTGCTTGCTCGACTGCGCCGTTATTGGATGCATCTGGTGCATCAGCAGTACGAGCAGGTGCCTGTGTATGTGTTCTATTTCTATCAGTAGGAGGAGGTGTAATCGTTGGATCAGACGACATGGTAAAATGCTATCCTTCTTCTATCTCTCATTCATTGAGAAATCGCTAATGGTGGCAGAGCAGAGACAACCTCAACCGCCCCGGCACCCATTTCCTTCTGTTCATCTCTCTGCATGACACGCTGCAATGAAGCAATCGCGCACTCTATCATACTATCATCGGGTTCGCGTGTCGTCAAACCCTGCAACGCCAGCCCTGGAGCCAGCAGCCACCGTACAACACGAAAACGGTAGTTCGCCGCGCCCAATCGCATCAGTTCATATGCGACACCCGCCACCACCGGAATAAGCACAATCCGCGATGCAAATTTGATCACTAACGACGGTGAACCTACTAGCGCGAAAACGAAGATGGATACCACCATCACCAGCAGGAGAAACCCGGTGCCACAGCGCGTATGCACACGCGAAGCGCGGCGCACATGGGGAATATCCAGTGGATCGCCCGCCTCCATAGCGTTAATTGCTTTATGTTCCGCGCCATGATAGCCAAAGACCCGCTGGATATCCGGCACTCGCCCGATGAGATAGAGGTAGCCAATCAGCAGCACAAGACGAATCACGCCTTCTACAATGAGATTGAGCCAACCATTCCCTATCTGATTGTGCAGCAAACTTGTGATAAACAATGGTGCCAGGAAAAACACCAGTATGGCAAAACCCAGCGAGAACAGAAGAGTAATAGCCAGCGTAAAACCACCAATACGCGGGGGCTTCTCCGGTTGCTCGCTCAAACTGGTATCGGCCTGAATAAGATCATGAGCGTCATTCAACGCGCCATCATCTTGCATGTGTGGAGTTGCCCCCTGCTCTTTCTGTTCCACCGTGGGATCAACTGCTCCCGTTGACACATTCGCGGAAAAGGTCATCATACGTGTACCCAGAATGAGCATTTCCCAGAGCAACAGCAGACCGCGCACGAACGGCAAGCGGAAGAAGCGATTCTGATAGAGACGCGGATTCAGCGCCTCTTCGTGCAAATAGATACTCTGATCCGGGCGGCGCACCGCGACAGCAACTGACGCCCGTCCACGCATCATCACACCTTCCATTACAGCCTGTCCGCCATAGTAGAACTTTGCCATACGATACCCCTTCTTTTAAATGCGACACAACAGGTTATATATCCTGT
>DATGJV010000373.1:0-5365 GCA_035295005.1 Ktedonobacteraceae bacterium
GAAGGTAGATGGTGATGAATAATTTAGCATCTGACCGCAACGCTCAAAAAACTGGCGCTCATACCCTGACTGGCACATCGCTATCGCTCGTGCCCTGGGTCCGCAGGCGCGTAGGGGCTTGATTTATCACGCCCAACTCGACGAGCGATAGCGATGTCGAGTTCCGTCTTTTTCACCGCAAATTCCCCAGCAATGTTCGTGAAATTACCACTCGTTGTATCTGGTTGGTGCCTTCGAATATCTGGGCGACTTTTACGTCGCGCATGTAACGTTCTACGGGGTAATCGCGGACGTAGCCGGCACCGCCAAGCACCTGGACGGCGTTAGTGGTCACTTCCATCGCGGTATCGGTGGCGAAACATTTTGCCATTGAGGCGTACATACCCGCACTCTGACCCGTATCGAGTTTGTAGGCTGCTTCGTAGACCAGCAGACGGCTGGCTTCGATTTTCATTGCCATGTCAGCGAGAAGGAATTGTACGCCCTGGAAGGCTCCAATGGGATGGCCGAATTGTTCGCGTTCGCGTGCATAGTTACAAGACACCTCGAAGGCCGCTTGCGCCACGCCAACTGCTATCGCGCCAATATTGACGCGGCCCCCATCGAGCGAGGAGAGTGCGATTTTGAAGCCCTGACCCTCTTCGCCGAGACGATTGGCGGCGGGTATACGGCAGTTCTCAAAAACCAGTTCGCGGGTGGGCGAGGAGTGCAGACCCATTTTACGTTCGGTCTTGCCGAAGGCGAAGCCGGGCGTTCCCTTCTCAACGACGAAGCAGGAGATACCGGCAGCGTCTTTGTTACCGTCAGTGCGAGCCATCAACAGGTAAATATCGGCCTCACCAGCATTCGTGACCCACATTTTTGTGCCATTGAGCATATAATCCGCCCCGTCGCGTTCGGCGCGGCATTGCAAACTGGCGGCATCTGAACCCGACGAGGCCTCGCTGAGCGAGAATGCGCCCAGTAGTTCGCCGTCCGCCAATCGCGTAACCCATTGTCGGCGTTGCTCCTCGTTGCCAAAACGCGCAATCGAGCCGGTAATCATGTTGTGTACCGAGAGACCAACCGCGGTCGCCATATCTCCCTTCGCCAGTTCCTCATAAACGATAGCGCCCGCGAGTCGGCTAAGCGCACTGCCGCCGTACTTTTCGGGCGTGGTCATACCCATCAAGCCCAGTTCCGCCATCTTACTGTACACCTCGCGAGGAAAATGGCCCTCCTCATCCCACTCCTCCGCGTGGGGCGTAATTTCTTGCGTAGTGAAGCGACGTACCATGTCGCGTATCTCTGATTGCTCTTCGTCGAGTTCAAATTTCACGATGCTGCTCCTCTTGTTGCGGTGTATTATTATGCGTTATCTTGCTTATAGTGTTGCATATAAACAGGGATTGCCGCAAGTGACTCGACATTGCTATCGCTCGTCGCTCCGGGTGCGCTGAAGCGGACCCCTACAACGCGATGCCTGTCGGCGTTGCCGCCACATTGTAGGGGTCCGCTTCAGCGCACCCAGGCACGAGCGCAGCAATGCGCCAGTCAGCCGATTTTGTAACCAATTTTAATACATTGTCGTCCCCATTATGGGCATAGCAATACGCCATTCCAATTGGCATTTACATATGAATACGCTATAATCAGAACTATCTTGACACACGTAGCGTTTGAGTTTGTGAGGCAGCATATGTTTCGTTTCTTGACAGCCGGGGAGTCGCATGGCCCCTGCCTGACCATGATTATAGAGGGGTTGCCGGCCAATTTGCCGGTAGAAAAGTCGCTGATAGACGCGGATTTGCGCAGGAGGCAGGGCGGTTATGGGCGTGGTGGGCGCATGAAGATAGAGAAAGATGCCGTTCGTTTCCTTTCGGGCGTGCGGCACGGCAAAACGCTGGGTTCGCCCATCACCATGCAGATCGAAAATCTGGACTGGGTCAACTGGGAGGAGCGCATGAATGCAGCGCCTGTGGAGGCGGAGATTGATCCTGTGACCCGCGTGCGCCCCGGTCATGCCGATTTTACTGGCGCGATGAAGTACGGTCACAGCGATATTCGCAATGTCATCGAGCGTTCAAGCTCACGAGAAACCGCCGCCCGCGTTGCCGTCGGTAGCCTCTGTAGCCAGTTGCTCCGCCAGTTCGCGATTACTATACACAGCCACGTGCTGTCTGTTGCCGATGTTGGGTACGAAACGTCTCTACCAATGACACGCGATGCCTATTCTGCTGAAATGTGGGATGCGGTAGAGGCTTCACCGATGCGCTGCGCCGATGCTGCGTTGACTGAGCGTATGATTGCGCGTATTCTTGAGGCGAAACGCGATGGTGATACTTGCGGAGGGACATTTGAGGTGGTAGCTTTCGGTGTGCCAATCGGACTGGGTAGTTTTAGCCAGTGGGACCGGCGTTTGAGCGCCCGCCTGGGCATGGCGATGATGAGCATTCCATCGGCTAAAGCTATGGAGATTGGCACTGGTTTTGGCGCGAGCCGGGTTACTGGTTCGCATGTCCACGACGTGTTGCGGCACGGTGAAGACGGACACTGGTTCCATCTGACGAACAATGCTGGTGGTATCGAAGGCGGTATCACCAATGGTGAACCTGTTGTCGTGCGCGTAGGCGTCAAACCAATTCCGACCCTTGCGCATCCACTGCCCTCGGTAGACCTGGCAAGCGGCGAAAATATTGAGCAGAGCCGCTACGAGCGTAGTGATGTCTGTGTTGTACCCGCAGCTGGCGTCGTCGGCGAAGCTATGATGGCAATAGTACTGACCGAGGCCCTGCTAGAGAAATTTGGTGGCGACAGTTTAGAAGAAATGAAGAGAAATTATGAATATCAGCAATAGTATACGCAAATTGACACGGTTGTTTATTATTCTTTTTGTGATACTGAGTGTTCTGCTTGTTTACTGGCAGGTTGTGGTTGCCAACCAGGTTACGGCAAATATTCATAATGGGCGGCACTGCCTCTCTGACGCGGCTCCCATTCGCGGGCGCATTTTTGACCGCAACGGCGTGCTACTGGCTGATTCGGAGCCGATTTCCGCGAATAACCCGAACGCGGGGAATCTCTGTGGCTACCAGCGACATTACTTCTTGAGCAAATATCCCTCACTGGCGGCTCTGATTGGCTATTACATCAGCCCGCTTTACCCGGCGACAGGTGTTGAAGCGGCCTATAACAATTACCTCAATGGACAGGTGGGTTTAACCTCATTAAGCAATACGATGAATCAGACGCTGCACCTGCCACCTGTCGGTGATGATATCTACCTGACGATAGATACGCGCATTCAGGCGCGTGTTGAGTACTCATATGATCACGATATACCGCTGCCCGACAACGAGTTTGTCTTCAAATCAAATGGCGGTGCCGTTGTTGTCACCGATCCTCATACAGGCGAGATTCTTGCGATGTTGAGCCGTCCATTTTTTGACTCGAATCGTGTCGCTTCCGGCGATACTGCATACGTCGATTCGTTGCAAACGGCTCCCGGCCAGCCACTGCTGGAACACGCCACGCAGTTGACTTATGTTCCCGGCTCAATCTATAAAACGGTGACGCTGGCGGCAGGGCTAGACTCAGGCAGTTCGACGCTCAACGACCTGTTCTATGACAATCACCAGCCGGGAGTGCCACAGGCCATCGGGCCAATCGTCCTCGGCAGTGGGGATGAGACGGAAACATTCGGTCCGGCGGGCAATAATATTACTGGTTTCACCTTCCGTTTCCCTGTCAACCTGGAGTATGGCTACACCCACTCGGATAACGTCATTTTCGCGCAGGAAGGGGTGAAGATGGGCGCGAAAACCTGGCTGGATTACAACAATCGCTTCTATGTTGGCAAGCCAATACCGTTTGATGGTTTGCCCGTAGTAGCAAGTTCTGTGACGCCGCGGGACGGGAGTCCTTTGAAAGTCAACCAGCTTGGTGAAAATGCTTTCGGGCAAGGTATTGATGCCGTCACCCCATTGCAAATGTCACTCATTGATAATACCGTTGCCAACGATGGTACCATGATGCGCCCTATGCTGGTTATGAAAATTGAGCAGCCCGATAATCCAAATACGCCAACGAATACAAACGGTACGGTCATACAATCTTTTTCGCCGCAGGTGCTGGGTACCCCAATTTCTTCGCAGACTGCCAGCACAATACGCGATGCGATGAACTCTGTGGTGCGTTGTGGCTCCGGTCACTACATCTCTGCCCACTCTCCCCTCGATCCAATGACATGGCGTTCACCTTATGAGATTATAGGGAAAACCGGCACCGGGCAGGTTGGTGCCAGCCAAAACGTAGGTGCGCAAGCCTGGATGATCACGCAGGCCCCATATACCGATTCCGCGCATCGCCTAACCATTGTTGGTCTGAGCGTGAATGCGGGTGAAGGCGGCGCTGTCATCGGGCCAATCGCGAACGATGTGTTCAACTACATCTTCTCGACGATTCCAGAATGGAAGATTGCCCCGCCGCAGTCCTCCGATCCCGGCGTACTTGCCAATCAAGACTCCCAGTTCTGCCTCTCAAACGGCATGTTGCAAGCATAAGGTCGGGATAACATAACACAAAACATTCATTCTTTCGCTTTGCGAAAGAATGAATGTTTTGTGTTATGTTATCCTTTTTGCATTGCTTGCCAGCAGGTGTCGCAGTAGCCCGAAGCCATTAAATCGAGCGTCAGATCGTGGAAATGGTATTGTGACTGAAGTTGTTCGTTAAGGTTGCCCAGCAGTGTATCATCGAGGTGGAGAACGGCCCGGCAACGTCTACAGACAAGGTGATGATGGGCTTTTCCCTCAACCGCCTCGTAATGTGGTTGCTCGCCGGGGAGATGGTTCTCGCGCACAAGACCCAGGCCACGTAATAATTCTAATGTGCGATATACAGTGGAGAGGCTGACGTAGGGGTTGCGCGTTTGCACCCGTTCCATAATCTGATCAATGCTCAGATGCCCGTCGGCCTCTTGAATAACACTCAAGATCATATAGCGTTGTGGTGTGAGTCGGTACCCCTGTTTGCGTAGTGTTTCGTTACTCGATTTGACATAATGATGCATCATTCAATCCCCGTCCCTGATAGTACTTCTCTGTACCATATGGTAGCACTGCGTTATGTAACCGTCAACATGTGCAATTTTCCCCCACAATCGCGTTGGCTATCGTTGATTCATGGCAGATATAGGTGTATATATGCGTATGATATATGTGGGGCACAGTCAATCAGGCCCCCAACAAGAAGGCGAGAAATATGGTACATTGGGAACATAGATACCTGTTAGGTACAATGGTTTTTACGATTGCTGGCGATGTTGTGCGTGATTTTGACGAAGAATACGAGGCATGGAGCTGGTTGGAGCAGGAGGGTTGGGGAT
>DATGJV010000374.1:0-4653 GCA_035295005.1 Ktedonobacteraceae bacterium
GTGCAGATGATATCGGTTTCCTCTGCCCAAGCGAGAGCCCGTTCATGTGGCACATCATCTGGTCGAAAGCTGTAGTCGTATAACAAAAAGAGCGGGACGAGCATGGCCGGAGCATGCTCGCCGGGCCAGATGGCATAGGGGTCTTCAGGAGTGAACACCCCGTACTCGCGACACGTGGCGACCAACTGCTGATATTTCGCCTCTCCGCGCTCGTGCTGTTCTGAGGAAGAAGCCGAAGGCAATGTCCATAAATCATGATTGCCCGGCACCCAGATGACCTTGGCAAATCGCCTGGTTAAGAGCGAGAGGGCATAGCGATGTAATTGCAGTGTCTCGCCAATATCGCCAGCGACAATCAACCAGTCTTCTTTATAGGCAGGTAAGGCTTCTAACGCCTCACGATTCACTCGCGAGAGCAGGTGTAGATCACTTATCGCATACAGTTTCATAGGTGTGTCTTTCACAGGAGGGACATGGGATACCGCTCAGATTCTGGCAAACGTGGCACTCGCATCCATGGTTCTTGTTTCGTATTTCAAAAGGGCTTGGAAGAGGATGATACAAGCAGTGTGAATGGATGGTTCATGTATGGCTTTTCTCGCTTTCTCTCATTTCTTCTGTACCTTCCCTCAGTCATCAAGGAAAAGGTGCAAGCTTCCTGTGCAAATACCACACCGCCTGCTCTTCCCAGCGCGACCTGAGCCAGCTGAATAATTGCGTTGTGGCGTCGGCGGACGAAAGCTGGAGGGGTTTGATCCGGTGTTGTTCCATCCAACGCTCCGCCAGCATAGAACAGGTGCCGTTCCAGCCACTATTGATACTCTGGTTATGCTGGTTTTCGGCCACACCTGAGATGACGATGTCGGCGGTGTTTTGCCAATCGATCAACGCATGGTCAAAGGCATGTTTGTCAGCTGTATCCTGCAGAGCAGCCAGTTTTCTGAGCGTTCTGACCTCAATGCCGGGGTGATGCCCGATGATCTCGTAGATCTGAACGGTTGGGCGGGACAGCAGTCTCGCTGTGTCGCGCTCTTTCACCGTTTGGGACGAAGCAAGCAGGCATCGAACGAGCGGAAAAATGCCGTGAGTGATCAAGATGGGTCGAGAGCCGATACATCTGCCATAGGCGGGGTTGCCCTCAGACGCAAAGCGGTCTCGCCAGTGCCAGGGATCGGTGGCGGTGCCTGTGTGCCATGCGGCAGGCTTGGTCATCGATTTAAGAGAGGGATGGCTGGGGATCCATCCTGAGGGTGGCAAGATGCCCAGGTGCTCGACTGTTTTGCAGGCTTTTGCATAGGTTTTCACGATGAGATGTGACACGTCCAGGCTCCTTTCGGAAGAAGATGTTTCAAACAACAGTATACCCCACATTCCGCCGTTTGGCTCTCCTTTTGTAATGGTCATGGTTCCAGTTTGGAAGACTCAGTCAACTGAAAAGGAGCGTCGAAGGAGACAGTGAGGAAAGAATGGCAACGCGACAGACCTTCGAGAAGAACGTGAAACACGACGCGGTTCGTCCAATGCAATCAGTGGGTCGATTTCAGGCGAAAGAGACCTCCCGGTATGACTGCATTGCCTCATCTAACTTCTGCCTCTGTTTTCAATGGATAGGGTTTCCTGCTGTTTCAAGAGTGTGGGAAAAAACTGGCCTGATCCTGCTGAATCTCCACACTCGCAATTGCGAGGTATGGAATGTGAAACGGTTGAAAAGGCAGAAGTTAGATGAGGCAATGCGCAGCTATGTGGCAGCACGTCAATCACTTTTTGCCTCCCTCCCTCGACTCCCTCTGCTGGCCTTTTTTTTCGTGGAGCTACAACTGCATTTACTTAGCAATGGCACTATGCAGCCATCCATGAGAAGCGTCTATAATAGTGGATACAAGCAATGACGCGTTACTTTCATGAACGTGATGCATCTTCGTGTGAAGAATCTTTGAAGGAGCAAACTTACGTATGAGGCCACAACATATCATCGCGGGTAGTGCCGGTGTGATACAAAAGCAGGGTATTCCGCAATTGGGACCGATTATCCACTATGGATTGAATATCACCGGAAAATCGGCTCCAAATTTATGCTATCTTGGCACAGCCGGTGGGGACGCGGCAGAATGGACGGCGAGTTTTTATACCGCCTGTATGGGTCATAACGTTTCCCCAAGTCATGTCCATTTATTTCCCATGCCAAATGTACGCGACGTTCGAAAACATGTATTAGGACAAGATATGATATGGGTAGGTGGAGGTTCTGTGGCCAATTTACTGGCAGTTTGGCGGGTGCATGGTTTAGATGAGGTACTGCGAGAAGCCTGGGAGAACGGGATCGTTCTGGGTGGCAGAAGCGCTGGCTCGATATGTTGGCATACCGGCGGTACCACAGACTCATTTGGGGAAGAGCTTCGTCCTGTGACAAACGGACTAGGTTTCCTCCCATACTCCAATGGCGTGCATTATGATAGCGAAGAACGTCGACGTCCCTTATTCCAGCAGTTGATTGCTGATGGCACACTTGGTGAGGGGTACGCAACTGATGATGGAGTCGCGTTGCACTACAGGGGCCGCAAGCTCTATAAAGTCGTTGCTGATACGCCAGACAAATATGCGTATCATGTGATGAAGACGGATGGTGGCGTTACAGAGACTCGTTTAGAGGCTGAGCTTTTACGTTTAGAGCGATAGTGTGAATGTTGGCAGGTAACCGTCTTGCCTCTTTTCGTATGGCTGAATACTTACCAGGCGCTTAGCACCCCACATATTTGCCAACCCGCTTCGTATCGCGTCAACAAGGCTCTGTTGCGAAAATGGCAAGCATGCGGTAAACTCGACATTCTTCTGAGAACCACGAGGAATCGCTTTCATGGATGCCATCAACCCGTTCAGATGGCGTCACTTTCAAGCTGAGAGTATTTTGCTGCGTGTCCGCTGGTACCTCCGGTATCCGTTCAGTTACCGAAATCTGGAGGAGATGATACTCGAGCAGGGAGTGCACGTCGATCACACCACCATCTATCGCTCTCGTGCAGCAGACGCACCCGAACTGGAGAAGCGCTGCCGCCCTCATCTCAACACGACGAATGACTCGTGGCGCGTCGATGCATCGGATGTGAAAGTGAAAAAAGTCTGGATGTACCTCTATCGCGCTGTGGAATCGCGAGGGAAATACGCTGGAATTTCTGCTCAGTCCCACAAGAGATGCGTCACTCAGCCAGACGCTTTTTCTTGAAAGCGCTTGCTGCGCCTCATACCAGCACGCCTCGAGTCATCACGGTTGATAAAAACGCGGCCTATCCCAGGGCCTTCAAGGAGCTGAGAACAGAAGGGATCATGTCAGGTCTTTGCGAACTGTGGCAAAGTACCTATCTCAACAACCTGGTCAAGCAAGATCATCGCTTCATCAAAAGGCTCATCAAGCTCGGGATGGGCTTCTTTTCGTTCGAGACCGCGTGGCGAACCGATGCCGCGGATATGAAGCGATGAACATGCTCAGGAAAGGACAAATGCGTGGTATAGAAAAAGGAGAGAGCATGAAACCAGCAACTTTTATCGCCAGCTTGTTTGGAGTGGCTGTCTAAGCTGAACAGAGGAGTGAGAGTTCGCGTTCCTGGCATTCCTCACAGATTTCTTGCAACACAACCGCAATGATGAGGTTGAAGCTATAATTTGAGGATGAAAACTGGGGCACAAGCAGTAAGGGCAGCAACCAATTGGAGGGCCAGCACCAACAAGGCCTGCTTTGGCTTCTGCGGGACATACTTGATGGCGAAGAACGCCATGATTGGTAGTTGTACAGCCATGAGGATCTGCCAGAGATGGGCAGCAGTTCCTTCATCGGCCTCATGGACAGCGCCGAAGCGAGCAACGTGACCGAGCACCATGGTGAGAGCAAGCAACGACAGTGTGATTGGCAAAAAGGCGCTGGGCTGTCTTATGGTTGAAGTTATATTGGTCATGATATCTTCCTCTCTTTGCGGACTGTTATTTCTCCTGGAAGAACGACGATCTTCTCCCTGATGAAAGTATACCAGAGGCAACGCCAGGAGGCGATCCCTCATGTGTTCTGTGAGAAGCACTCAAGTGCTGTGATACGAAAGGTTCTCCTCATCTACTTGTCGCTACGAATCACTAAAAGTGATACTGCTGGCGAACCTCTGATCTCCTTTTACACGGCTGGACGAAGCAATTGAACCAAAGGCGAGCATCTCGTCTGAGCGTGAGGTTCGCCATCGAGCCAACGAACAATGCGAACGACATTCATGGCAGCGGCGGTTGCAAGATGCTGGAGATGGGTTTTATCTTGGCCGATATAGCGAGAGCGACGCAGACCCATGACGCGAACTCGCCTCCGAAATGGTTCCTTCTACCCCTGCTCGGCGTGCGTACAGCGTTTTGAAGTCGTCAGTTTTGGCACGTTCACGTGCCTGTTGGAGTGCCTGATAGTGCTGTTCAGGCCGTACCGTGATGGTGCGACGCTGACGTGTCGATTGCGTACACAATGCGCGGCTCGGGCAGCATTGACAGTCCTTGGTCGAGAATTTGATCTTGATGACCTCGTTTTTGCGATTGTCGATGGCAGGCGTCCAACTGCTACTGATGCAGCCTTGCGGGCAGGTCGCTTGTTTGGTTTGCCAATCGATCTGAAACTTTCCCGCATCAAAT
>DATGJV010000375.1:0-7438 GCA_035295005.1 Ktedonobacteraceae bacterium
GCGAGGGGAACGTACTTCAAGCTGCCGGTTGTCGGCGAGATTGTCACACGACTGCTACAATTGGGGCCGCCGGATATGGTGAAATAAGACGATTGGCCCGAAAAAATGTGTGCCACAACTTTGTGGGCGGGTCAGTCGTATCTTCCATGAAGAAAAAATGGAAAAGGCGGCTATTGTTGCATGACGACCATTTTGTTAGTTGAAGATGCCTTTGAACTGGCGCAGGCGATTATACGGGAACTGGAAATGAACGGCTATTGCATCCTTCACGCGAGCGATGGGCTGGAAGCACTGCATTTACATACATGTGAACATCCCGCGCTGGTCATTCTCGATTGGATGTTGCCAAAAATGGACGGATTGGATGTCTTGCGTCGTATTCGGCAGAGTGCGCCCACACCTGTTCTGATGTTGACGGCACGCGGTGAAGAGACAGACCGCGTGGTGGGTCTGGAAGTTGGCGCGGATGACTACCTTACCAAGCCGTTCAGCATGCGCGAACTCATTGCACGAGTGCGGGCATTATTGCGCCGTACTGAGATGATTCAGCAAATATTGAGGGCTGATCATAGCACATATAGTACAACCAGCGAAACGCTCACGTATCACGCGCTCTCTCTTGATCCACAGGCGCACCTGGCAACACTGCATAGCGCACCGCTCGATCTGAGCCCCACCGAGTTTGCCTTGCTCCACTTGCTTCTGCGCAGCCCTGGGCGGGCGTTCAGCCGTACCTACCTGCTTGACACGGTGTGGGGCGAAACATATGTTGGTGGCGACCGCTCGGTAGATAACACCGTCCTGCGCTTGCGCAAGAAGCTGGGAGCATTAGGAGAAGGCATCGAAACGGTCTGGGGTGTTGGCTATCGTTTGCGCCCGGAGAGGCAATGACTGTTATGCATCAAATGCAACGAAGATTTTTCTTTCAAGCAACGCCCCGGCGGGCCGCACTCGAAACCTTGCTCCTGAGCCTTATAGTCTGGAGTATCGCGCTTGTCTCCAAAAGCGCACTCAATTCCAACATATCACAACTTATCGTGATACTATCGGCGAGTTCCATCTCTGTCTGTTTTTGTGTGCTGCGCTTGCGTTTGCCACGGGGCAAATGGTGGGAACAATGTCTCTCTGGGGGAACATTTGTTGGTATTTTGAGTTGTATTCTGGGCGTCATAGATGTTGAGTGCGTGTTGGTATTGGTTAGCCGGAATATTCCGGTCTTTGCGTGGACGCCACCTTACAAATTGCTGGTGTATCCTGTGTTGGGGATAATTGCCAACGGGACGCTCTTTTTCACACTACGTGGCGGCATACGAATATGGATGCTGTGGAACCGGCTGCGGCGCACACAATTGCTCTGGTCGCTGACACATGCGCATGTGATGGTAGTGGCGTTGGGTGCCGGGGTGATGATCTTGCTTATCGAAGGTGTGTTCATTGTGAATACGCTCAGCTTCCCGCGCTCATCAAACCTTTCTTTGCTGCTGCCGGTCACGGTTGTACTGGTGGTTTTGAGTGTTATTGCCCTCGTCGCCGTTGTGCCGCCGTCGGTGTTATTCTCGTATATTGTCATGCGTCGGACGACCAGCCGTATCAAATCGCTTGCCGCAGCCACAGGCATGCTGCGGAGTGGAGATTACCGGGTGCGCGTACCCATTGTCGGGGAAGATGAGGTTGCACAACTGCAGGCCGATTTCAATGCGATGGCTGCCACGTTGGAACAAACAATGCAGCAATTGAGGGAAGAACGGGATACCGTTGCCGGTCTTTTGCAGGCGCGTCGGCAATTGATTGTCGGCGTTTCGCATGAATTGCGTACACCGGTCGCCACGCTGCGCAGTTACCTGGAAACGACGTTGATGCACTGGAATATGAATCCAGCCGCGACACTTCATCACGATTTGCACATTATGGAGAAAGAGGTCATACACTTGCAAGGCTTGATCGAAGACCTGTTCACATTATCACGTGCCGAAGTGGGCAAACTCACTCTGCGTTGTGAACCAACCAGTATCGGCCCATTTGTCCAAAGCACCGTTGATGCGCGTGCGCCTCTAGCGTGGCAGTCAAGCAAGGTTGAAGTCGTCGCGCATGTCCCGCCTGTGTTGCCAGATGCGCTGGTAGATGCTGGACGCTTGCAGCAGGTCCTACAGAACCTGCTGCATAATGCCGTGCGTCATACGCCTCCGGGCGGTATCGTCGCAGTTGGAGTAACAACGGATGCCAGTGTGCTTGTTATTGAGGTAAAAGATACCGGTGAAGGAATCGCTGAAGACGATATTCCGCACGTTTGGGAGCGGTTTTATCAGGCGAATGGCACGCACCGTAGCGGTGGAGCGGGTCTTGGCCTGGCGCTGGTCAAAGAACTTGTGGAAGCCATGAACGGAACCATCACCGTTGCCAGCACGCTGGGAGAAGGAAGCTGTTTTACCATTCGCCTTCCAGGTGCCGGTGAGATAATGGCAACCAGACCACATGAACGAGAACAGGAACAGGCTGTTTCAGAGCGAGTACAAAACGACGCTCTGAAACAGACCGCACCAGGGTAATCCATTCAAGTTGTTCAATCTTTTGAACAATGATTATCGAGCTTCCATGAAGGCGGGTTCAAGAGTGATACTCTCGATGGTCACCGACCCGAAAAGTTCTCGCAGCGAAGCATAGATACCGTTTGCTATCACGGCTCTCATATATTCCTCTGAACATGGAGATAACGTGAAAGATTCAGGCGAGCATTGTGCTCGTACATAGATGGAACAGTCGCGTTGCCCCATGCGCGAAACAGAGGAAAATGAAATGGTCACCTCATCTACCGCCACCGACACCTCACCAAAAAGCTCAAGCAGAACATGGCTGACAAGCTCTTCTACTGCAAGCTCGGCATTTTCCGCCTCTTCCGGCAACACTTCGAAAAATCTGCCATAGCTTTGCGCACGAATGTGAAGTAGACTCATACGAAGTTCCCTTTCTAAAATTTGCCTACTGGACCCCCTGAGTCGGCTCGAGTGGGTGGGCGACTAATTGTGAGGCGGGAAACTGTTTCGTTTGTTCCCGCCTCTGCCACTCGCTCCTCCTGTTAAAACAAAAAAACACCCCTGGCCACTGTATGTTCTATTGCCACCGCATACCAATTCTAGTATACTTGTTATGGTTTCATTTGTTTCTTTTTGGGGTAACCAAAAAGTCTACAAAAAAATCAACCTGGCAGTGTTGGGAACGTGGTATTGTCCACTTAGATTACTGTTTTATTTGCTTTGATTGATAGGGATATACGTTGAAATATTTACATTCAGAGGCATTTAACGAAAGCCTCCGTAAGTACCTGCGTACAAAAGGATACTTTCAGAAGGACCTGGCTAAAAAGTTACCTGTACATCCAAAGGTACTGAGCCGAAAACTGAGTGGCAAAGGGGATACTCATCTCACCGTTGAAGATGTACAGCGCATTCTTACCGTGCTAGCTGAATGGAAGGTGATTACGAAGCAGGATGAAGCAATACGTTTGCTTGAACTGGTCGGGCTGGACACAAGTATTTTTAGTGAAGAAGATTGGAACACCGCTCCCCTCAGCAGACTTAGCAGAGAAGCAACCGACCGTACCCATTCCGACGAAACCGCCGAATTGCGCCAACCAGACATTTCAACCAACCACACCACTGATGCTACTCAGCATTATCCCCAGCACAATCTGAAACCACCGCGTACCCGACTTATTGGCCGTGAAAAAGTGCTGGAACACGTTAGACACCTGTTAGCACAGGACAATGTGCAACTGGTCACGTTGCATGGCCCAGGTGGTAGCGGCAAAACACGTATTGCAGTACAGGTGGGGAAAGAACTGACAGAGGAATTTGCACAGGGTGTCTGGTTTATTTCCCTGGCATCGGTACGTGATGTTGCTCTGGTGCCGCAAAGTATCATGCAGGCGTTACATATTGTGTCTTCTCCAATGGTAACCCCGCAGGATGCGTTGAACAGATATTTTCGTCATAAACAACTGCTGCTGATACTTGATAATTTCGAGCAGGTAGTGGAGGCGGCTGCCGTCGTAGATACGCTACTGGCAGCAGCACCCGGTCTCAAAATACTGGTCACCAGCCGGAAAGTATTGAGTTTGTATGGTGAATACGAGTTCAGCGTACTACCTCTGGATATTCCTGACGCAACCGCCGGTTCAGATGTGGAGAAGCTTGCCAGCTATAGCGCGATCCAATTGTTTGTTGAACGTGCCCAGACGGTAGCACTCGATTTTACCTTGACTGAGGCGAATGCAGCGGCCATTGCCCAGATTTGTGCGCGAGTGGATGGTCTGCCACTCGCGCTGGAACTGGCGGCGGCCCGCATCAAGCTGCTGACGCCGGAACAGCTCCTGAAGCAGTTATCGAAGGCGCGGCTTCCCATCTTAACTGGGAACGCCAGAAATCTTCCTGAGCGACAACAGACATTGCGCGATACCATCAACTGGAGTTACAACCTGCTCCCTCCGATGCAGCAAACATGGTTTGCCCGTCTGGGTGTGTTTAGCGGTGGATGGTCACTGGAAGTAATTGAGGCTATGAAGCGGTCCTTTCATGCCGTGCCATCGGATTGCGCTCAGCTTGAAGAATCGGTGCCAACGTTTGCACTGGAGTTGCATGAATATTTGATGAATAACAGTTTACTGGTGAAGCTACCATCTGATGAGGTTGCACGTTATACTCTTCTTGAGACGTTGCGCGAATATGCGCTGGAACAACTGGCTACCAGCGGAGAGCTTGAATCACTACGTGACTGGCATGCCTCCTATTATGTGCGTGTGGCGGAAACTGCCGAGAAAGGGCTGCGAGGCGCTGACCAGAGGGTATGGGAGGCAACTCTGGCGGCGGAGCAAGATAATTTTCTCGCCGCTTTCGAATGGTCGTGCCAGCGTGCGAGGGATGGGTCTCCAGAGAGACACCTGGCTGCTGAAACAGCCCTTCGTCTTGCCTCTGCCCTCCAACGCCACTGGGAATGGCAAGGGAACTATAATGAAGGTAAAAGGTGGCTGGAAGCTGTATTGGCGCTTCCTTTCACGGAGGAGATGGGAAAGAATGCCCTTGCGGCAAAAGCAAAAGCTCTCAGCCAGATGGCGTCCCTTGCCTGTCTGCAAAACGAGCAGGAGAGAGCATTTGCTCTGGCGAACGAGAGCATTGCCCTCTGGCAAAAGTTGGACAATGCAGAGGGTCTGGCGACTGCATTACTGCATCGAGGTTGGACGGCTCAAGCAGTGTGTGATAACGATACGGCAAAATACGTGTACAACTGGGGTCTGGATCTGCTCTCTTCCACCGGCGATACCTGTACCTGGTTACAGGCTCAGTTACTCTTATATCTTGCTGCCGCGGAGGGCTTTACCGGAAACTTTGAGGAGATGGTGGCGAACTATACGCAAAGTAAGACATTATTTGAGCAAATCGGCGATAAAATCGGCCTTGCCGACCTGTTAAAAGATCGCGGCGGCCTGGCGATTGTGGAAGGTCAATACGATGTCGCTATTGCCTCTATCTTGCAAAGTATTCCCATCAGCTACGAACTGGGCTATAAACAATTCATCGCTACCGGTATGGGTTCGCTCGGTTTCGCGGTAGGTATGCGAGGCGAACCCGACCCCATCTCGGCCAGTATCCAGGCAGCCCAATTGTGGGGAGCAGCCGACAGTATCCAGAGCGCCATCGGGACAAGTCCCTGGCTCAGCAACTTTCCACTTGCGCAGCAACTATTTGCCCAGATCTATGATCGCGTGGACAGGACAAGCTGGAAAGTAGCGTGGCGTACCGGAAAGTCACTGACTACAGAGCAAGCTGTCGAAATGTGCCTCAAACTCTCACATGACCGGAATAAGAACATGAGCAATAGCAAGACACATATAGATTTGTCATCGCGGGAAACGCCGGGCGCATGACATAGCTGTGCTACACATTTCTGTCATAGGGACAGTACAGGCATGTTCACTGTTAGCGAACATGCCTGTACTGTCCCTATGACAGAAATGTCATCCTGTCTAAAGTGTCACGGTATAATCAGTACCCCCACTACCGTATTGCACCAGGAAATCAAGTGACAGCGTTTTTAATCCGGCGGGGGCGATGAACACCACACGTCCCGTGGTACCCTGTGTGTTTGCGTTAAAAGAGTAGGAAAGGGTATTGATGACAGGTGGGCGGAGCGACCCATTCAGTACGAGGCGTAAGTAGTCGAAACCGTAGCCTGGCGCTACGCTAACGCCGTTGGGGTTATCTACGCGGAAATTGCAACTATAATATTGCTGCCCCGCTTTTGCCTGCACCCCCTGGTAAGAGTACCGGATATCTACTGTGACCAGGTTATAGACGAGTAGCTGGCCGTGAAAGTAATAGTTAAAGGTTTGTCCTTGCTGCGAGGTTCGGTCGCTGTAACGACCGGGGTCAAAGGCACCACTAAACGGAATAGTGACGAGCGTTTCACCAAGTGTTGTAGAACCTAGTTGCAATTTAAGCGTAGAGAGTTGCACGGCAGTGTTGACGGGGAAGTCTATCCAACCGCTCGCGCTGGTCTTTGAAGCCGGGTCAACGGAAAGGTTGACATTTGAAGGTGTAATAGGACTGCTCTTTGGTAGAAGCAAACGGGCGATATCATAATAGATGACATTGATATGATCGGGTGATTTGTTTGCGGCAATCATATTCAAACGCACAATGCCTTGACTGGAATGCATGTCATCGTCCGCGAAGCTCGTGGCATACTGGACGCTGGTAACGGTAAAGTCCAGCCCGGCATACATGGCGGTGCGATGAACGTTGAGGGTAGTGATAGGTGCAGGCGTTGCCACCGGGCTAAGCGAATCGCGAAAATTTTTCAGCAGACCGAGAGCAAAAAAGCTGCCAATACCGAGGAGCAGTATTCCGACAATGAGAATACTACTAAACCAGAGCCAGAGCGTCCTGGGTTTGCTGTCTTCATGTACTACTGGTGGTGCCGACAGGATCAGGTCTTCTCGTGGTCGCGACATGGGAGGTTTAGAGGCGACCGGTATTTTTTTTGCCAAGACGGGTACTCCTCATTCTAATAAAATCAAGTATGCAGAACAATTGCAGATCACATTTATAGCATTACCCTTATTGTATCAAGTTTTGCGGATTCTTGACACCCCCCTTGTTCTAGTGTTAGCATGGATTTAGCTCATAGCATGCATATTTCCCCGCCTACACAAGGCGTAATGTATTTTTTTTGCAAGGAGCAAATGAAGTGAAAATCCATGAGTATCAGGCCAAAGACATTCTGGCGCGTTATGGCATTCCGATTCAGCCGGGGCGTGTCGCGCATACGCCGGAAGAGGCCGAAGCAATTGCCCGCGAACTTGGCGGGCCAGTGGTGATCAAAGCCCAGGTTTATGTTGGTGGGCGCGGTAAAGCTGGCGGTATCCAGTTTGGGGATACGCCCGCAC
>DATGJV010000376.1:0-2476 GCA_035295005.1 Ktedonobacteraceae bacterium
GTAGATTTCGATGGCACGTTTGTACGCATCAATACTGCCAGAGGGCGACGTAAAGCTGTCAATATGGAGCTACGCCCGAAAGTTGGTCTCGATATCGTAGACCCGTCTGACCCTTTTCACTGGATATCCATTCGTGGTCACATCACTGAAATTACCGAAGAAGGCGCGAATGACCATATCAATCAGCTCTCTCACAAATACACCGGTGGTGATTATCAAGGATTCCGACCCGGAGAAATACGGGTTATCTACAAAATTACGCCTGATCGCGTGATTACAGGCTAATATCTTCCCTGGACAAGAAGAACAGGGCCAGCGTTTTGGTCGTACAGTAAAAAATGCTGGCCCTGTTCTTCTTGTCCAGGGAACCGAAGAATTGACAAAAGTCCACTTTTTGCGTATCATTGTTCTTATGACAGAACAAATCGTTCATTTTAGCGAAAATCCAAACATGGAAACAGTTGCGAACTCTACCCAACTGACGCCCGCCCCGATGGTCGAACGCGCCTTCAAGTTACTTGACCTGTTGAGCGAGGCAGAAGAGGATTTGACCCTCTCTGATATGGCGCGTATACTTGGCATGAGCAAAGGTAGCTTGCACGGATTGCTCAAAACACTGGAGAAAAGCGGCGCGATTGAGCAGACTGATGATAAAGGCTACATTCCTGGGCCGCGAATCTATGAGCTGGCGCAGTCGTATGTACAACGAGCGGGCTTACGTCGTTTCGCGTTACCCGCAATGCAACGGCTGGCAACTCAGATTGGCAAAACAATTTTGCTGGGGCGAGTGGAACATAATGGGGTGCGTATTATCGAGCGCGTCGAGGCTGGCAGCGAACATGCCGCGTTGCATATTTCAGCACCCCGTGGCACTCGTGTTCACTTGCTGGCTGGTGCAACAGGCAGATTGGTACTGGCAAGCTGGCCTGTAGAGCAGCGCGAAGCATTTTTACGCTCGCGACCACTTCCCCATTTTACCGAGCATTCTATAACAGAGCCTGAACAGTTTCTGGCAGCAGTTGAGGCGGCGGCGCATACAGGTATAGGCACCGATCATGAAGAATATCTCGTCGGCGTACATGCCGTGGCCGCACCTATTACTGGTCCCAATAGTATACTGGTAGCACTGCTCTGGACAATTGGCTTTGCCGCGCATTTTGACGACGAGGCCATGAGCCGTGCCGGACAATTGCTACATGCAGAAGCACAAAATATTTCTCTATCGTTGGGCGGCAAATAACCAACTTTTTCATGCAAAAGGAGACCTGAATGCGCGAGCTTATCACCTTACACGTCAACGGCGAACGCCATGAGCTGGCAGTGCAGCCACATCATTCGCTACTTGAAGTGTTGCGTGAAGATATGGGATTGATTGGCACCAGGCATGGCTGCGAACTGGGTGAATGTGGTGCCTGTACTATCCTGCTCGATGGCTTGCCCGTTCTCTCCTGTCTCACACTGCCTATCGAAGTACAGGACTGTGAGATTACCACTATTGAAGGTATTGAACACAACGGCAAACTGCACCCCCTGCAAGAGACCTTCGCCGAGTTGGGTGCGGCACAGTGCGGCTATTGCACCCCTGGTATCCTGCTCTCCGGTATCGCCTTGCTGCGAGACAATCCACACCCAACCCGCGAGCAAATGAAAGAGGCCCTCGCTGGCAACCTGTGTCGCTGTACAGGCTACACCAAAATCTATGAAGCAATTGATGCCGCCGCACAGCGCAACGAAAAGGAGGGTGTTCGATGAGCCAGAAAAACAGGAATGGCACAGGTAAAAAACACCCTTACGCAGTAATTGGTACTCCACGCCCAAAGGTGGATGCCTACGGCAAAGTGACTGGCCGCGCTCTTTACGCCGATGATATTATGTTGCCGCGCATGCTTTACGGGCGATTATTGCGCTCACCACATCCACATGCCCGTATTCTTTCTATTGATACCCGACGAGCCTATGAACTTCCTGGTGTGCTTGCCATTATCACCGGTGAAGATTTGCCGCAAAAATTCGGAATCCTGCCTTCCAGTCAGGATGAGTATGCGCTGGCGATTGACAAAGTACGCTATGTCGGCGATCCAGTCGCCGCCATTGCCGCCACTGATCCCGACACGCTGGATGAGGCAATACGGCTTATTTCTGTAGAATACGAAGTGCTACCAGCCCTCATGAGTATTGACGAGGCATTAGCACACCCGGAGACAAAAATCAATGATGAGGCCCGTATCGGCAATATCCATAAAGCCGTCTCCTATGAATTTGGCAATATGGATGCTGGCTTTGCCGAAGCTGATTACATCCGTGAAGACTGGTTTTATTATGAAGGCAACAATCACGCCCCAATGGAGGAACATGCATGCGTTGCTCAATGGGAACCCAATCCCAGTGACTCTGTTGGTGGCAAACTGACGCTCTGGTCTTCAACGCAGACACCGCATTATGTCCACCGCGAACTGAGCAAGGTCTTAAAACTGCC
>DATGJV010000377.1:0-10216 GCA_035295005.1 Ktedonobacteraceae bacterium
TCAGCCGCGTTTCGGGACACTCAATATTCATGCCTCGTTACTGCCCAGATATCGCGGCGTCTCGCCCATCTCCGAGGCGATCTTGCAGGACGATGGCGAGACTGGCGTGACCATTATGCTGCTTGACGCTGGCGTTGATACCGGCCCGATGTTGCTCAAACGGAGCATCTCCATTGACGAAAATGACACCACAGGCAGCCTGACCCCGAAGTTAGCAGCGCTGGGCGCTGCTGCCCTCATAGAAGTCCTGCCGCGTTGGATAGCCGGTGAAATAACGCCAGAACCACAGGACGAATTGCAATCCACCCATACGCATATGTTGCGCAAAGAAGATGGTGCAATTCAGTGGCAACGCCCCGCCGCCGTGATCGCTCGTATGGTACGCGCCTACAATCCCTGGCCGGGTGCCTACACCCACTGGCGCGGCAAGCTCTTGAAGATTGTTTCCGCGCATGCCACAGCCCTGGAACCTGCTATAAATGTGCTGCCAGGAACGGTGAGTGTCCGCGAAGAAGCTGGTCATCCCGTGCTGGCAATTGTCACAGGCGCGGATTTTCTGCTTGTGCAGCAGTTGCAACTTGAGGGCAAAAGGGCGATGAGCGCGGAAGAATTTTTACGCGGCTACCCACACATTTCCGGTAGCGTGCTTGACTAATTCACTGGTAATATAAAAGAACCTGTATGTCTACAATCCTATGCTCTATACAGGTTCTTTTAGTGTGTCTACGTTTGAATAGCGATTAGCTAAACGAAGAATTCGAGTTCGAGTTAGAATTAGATTTCGGGCGAGTTACCAGTGCGGCAATAATGCAGACGATAGCGAGTACGGCGAACAGCGCGATGTGTTTGAGCTGCGGTTGATCGGCTGGTGTACCACCGAATGTCAAAACGTGATGAATATGGGGAATGGCGTAATAGATAGCTAAAATCACACAAATGACGGCTGCGGCGATTGCGCCGAAGAACAGTGCTGCTTTGTTCAAGTCTTACTCCTCTTTCTTTTTTGTAGTGAGAATGTTGCTTTGTTGGGACAACTCTAGTATAGCAGGTACTTGCAATACTTCCATCTGGATGGGTGTCGGGGATGATGGTGCCACAAGAGCAATGCCATTCACATAAAGGAGCGACCGTCGTCTTCTACTATGAAACGGGCATTTTCTTTATGTGAATGGCATTGACTACAAGCGATATCATCCTCTCCGATCAACCAACCAGGTCATAATACGGGTAAACTACTTCGCGACGACCGCGGCTTTGGCTTTGGGCTTAATGACGAACATGCCAGCTATACCGCCGGCAATGAGAACCAGGGCCACTGCGTACAGGACATATTGACGGAAATGGTGATGATGAGGACCCACCGTCCACCACACAGCCATCGCAAGGGCGATGACGCCGAGGGCCATGAGGACATAATAGATGATGTTGTTCTTCATGAACGAGCAAACCTACCTCTTCTAAAATAAGATGTTGCTTTGACCTTCTCAAAGCATCTACATTGTATCAAACAAATAAACCGTCTCAAGCTTAACATACCGGACGATATAGCCAATTTGGGTAGTTTATGCCCCCGTGTGCAGAACGGCTACCAGGAGAACCAGTGCTACAATGCCCGCAATCCAGCAATAGATAGCGAACGGAATGAGCCGTCCAGTCTCAAAGTATTTCATCAGAAATTTTGTACAGATATACGCGGCAACCCCCGAAATCACCATACCCAGGATAATGAGTCCTATTGTTGATAACGTGGGTAACGGATTGAAGAGTTGTGGTACTTCCAACAGGGCTGCCCCGCCGATAATTGGTGCACCTAACAGGAAGGAATAACGAGCCGCATCCTCGTAACTCATACGAATACCGAGTCCAGCCACCATGGTCGTACCGGAGCGTGAGAAGCCCGGAATCAGTGCGAGCGATTGTGCCACACCTACGACGAGTGCCTCTTTCCAGGTCAGTGAGGAGAGCGGACGGAAATGTGCTTCGCGCTCTTTCGCATTCATGGCACTGAGTTCCGCTTCTGATTTCATGCGCATGCGGTCTCCTAAAAAGAGGACGGAGCCATTGACCACCAGGAAGGTTGCGGCAATCACGGGTGAGCCAAAGAGCGCCTTGAGCGGAGTTTGGAGAATGGCACCGATCAAGGCGGCAGGGAGGGAGCCGATGATAATGAGCCATGTGACCCACTCCTCTGTTCCCGTCTTGACTTCGCCCCGCTTGATGCTGTTGATAAGCGTGCGAATAACCTGCAACCAGTCACGCCAGAAATAGGCGATCAAGGCGATACTGGTGCCGAGATGGAGTGATGTAATCAACGGGAGGAAGTTTGGGTCGGTGACAAGGTTATTGCTATTGTTACCGAAAATGCCCGGAAGCAGCCCAGGGATAATAACAGTATGTCCAAGACTACTGATAGGAAATAATTCTGTGACCCCTTGCAGCAGTGCCAGGATAATGGTCTGCAAGGGATCCAAATGTATCGGGTTCATGCGTTACTCTTTTACTCTTTCACAATCTCTCACGTCCTGCAATCAGTGTTGCAGGTATTTCTGCACATCCTGCTGGAATTCCTGGGGCGTGGTTGCGAAAACAATGCGCCCATCGCTCGGCTTGCCTAAGAAGTAATAATAACTGGTTGTTGGGGGGGCTGCAGCCGCTTGTAGCGTTGCCAATCCAGGGCTACAGATAGGCGTTGGAGGCAAGCCCTTGTTAAGGTACGTATTCCACGGACTGTCTTTGGCGATATTGTCGCCAATATCGTTGAGCGGCGTCCAATATTTGGCCGGGTTCGTCTCTGAATCGCGAGCATACTCAACCGATGGGTCGGATTGGAGTAACCCTACTGTGCCATTGGCTGGTTTATAAATGCGGTTCCAGTAGACGCTCGCCACGCCGCCCGCGTCCTGGACATTATTGATCTCGCGTTGTACAAGCGAAGCCAGGATGACCATCTGGTACTCGTTGAGATTATGCGTCTGCGCCTTTGCCACAAGGTTGTATTGCGCCACATAGTTATTGAAGGCAGTGAGCATCTGATTGACGACAACACGCGCATCACCATCCACGGGAATTGGATAGGTCGCGGGGTACAGCAACCCTTCCATACTATCGCCATGTGGAATAAATTTGAGGACGGGATACTTCCCGAAGTCAGGAAATGTACCGGGATGCAGCGTATACGACAGGAAATCTTTCTCGCTGAATTTGGCTAGACCGGCTGTAGCAAACTGGTGCGCTATCTGTTGGATGCGCCACCCCTCTGGAATGGAGACATACAACACGTCTGGCTGCGCAGTGAGCAACTCATTGATGATGTCGCTGATCGTCATGCTCGTGTTCAGATGATTATACCCGCCCGCCTGCAGTTGTGTATCCAGACCTTTAATGCGTGCCCAGATGCGGAAGGCCAGTTGATTACGAATGAGTCCTTTGCTTTGCAGGTCGCTGGCAATCGTGGCCGCAGATTCCCCCGGATAGATACGCACCGGAATAGTTGTTCCGGGAGGGTTTGACGCCGGCTGGAAAATGTCGAAAGCGGTGTTCCATACAAAATAGACGGTGCCGAAAATAATGAGCCCTACCAGAAGCACCGAGAGAATAGCTAAGCGTGACCCTCGTGTTTTCATCATATGTATTCCCCTGTTGTACTGCGCTGATTATCCAGGTATTCCTGTAGAATCACCGCGGCAGCAAGAGCATCTATCTCCTGCTCATTGCGCCGCTTTTTCTGAGAGCGTCGCTGCCCTCGCTGCCTTCCCTGCAACCTCTGTCTCTGGCCTTGCCCTCCACCTCTCTCCCGGAGCAGACGTTCCGCTTCAACCGTTGAAAGACGCTCATCCCAGAATGTGATCGGTGTGCTAATGTGTTGTTTCAGACGTTCGACAAACGCTAGTATGCGTTCTCCTTGCGCGTGAATCTGCCCATCCAGGCTGATGGGCAAACCAATAACCAGGCCAACCGCGTCGGTTTCTTCGATCAACCGTTGCAGCGCATCCCATACTTGCGTCTCATCGTGAGATACATGCAACGTTGTATAAGGAGAAGCCAGCAGTCGTGTGGCGTCGCTTACAGCCACGCCAATTCTCGCCGATCCAACATCTAGAGCCAGCAATCGCGTCATTTCCATCATGCCCATGTTTCCATGCCCCTGGCAGGCACTTTTAGCAACACCTATAGGATTTTAACGAAAAAGCAGCCACTTTGTCTACATTTTTAGACTATTGGCATGGAAAAACACGAATCGTCCAGGGCATTTGCCATTTGCCCTGGACGATTCAGAAATGGAAACTTCTCCTTTATTGGACCTCAATCGTTTGTTCGCATGATCTGCCGTATGCGAAAGATCAGAAACAGGTTCAGACCAAACAAGATCATCGCATTGGCCGGGTGCAGTGCAGCGATTAGCGGCGCACTTCCGCTCGTGGCGGGGAGAAAAAACTGAATAATCATGAGCGCAAAAAGCAGAAATCCCCAGATTTTCATCCTACCGGGTACCTGTGCCAGCAGTCCCACCAGTGGCAGCAGCAGCGACAGGAGAAGCAATGCTAACCCCACGAAGCCATGTGCTTCCTGGCCCCAGGTCCCACCTCCAAAGAGGTAAGCGCCGATCAAAAATCCTTGCAAAAGAATGCCAAACTGGATCAGGCCGGCTATTACCAGGTAGAGAGTTTGCGCCCAGCGTCGAGCCACAGGCGCGTTTTGAGAAGTTACTTGCATAGTTATTCCTTTTCTTTCAGCAAAACTGTACAGAAAACAATGATTATCAAAGCGATGTTTCAGATGCCAGGCATAATAGGTCCTTTCATCAACATCTGTACCCAAGTGTAGTTGAGACACATGACAGCAGCATGAACATTCCCACCCATTTTTGTCATTGATTTGTCATCTTGATATGCCATAATGGAACCAGAAGAATAAAGGTCGGCACATTGTTTGCGCCAGTGAAGCTATGCACTTCTGGCGTGCAGGGTATAAGGAAGCTTTTCCATGCGTATTCTAGTGGTAGAAGATAATCATCGTCTCAATAGCTCTCTGTCAGCGAGCCTCGCTCACGAAGGTTATAGCGTTGATAGCGCCTATGATGGGCAGGAAGGACAGGACCTCGCCGAGTTGACCGCGTATGACCTGATAATCCTGGATATTTTGTTGCCGGGTAAAGATGGACTGGAGGTTTGTCGTGACCTGCGCCGACGCCGCATTCATACCCCAATTTTGTTGCTGACCGCACGCGATAGCGTTGATGATCGCGTCCAGGGACTGGATTGTGGTGCCGATGATTACCTGGTGAAGCCGTTTGCTATGCGGGAATTGCTGGCACGCTTGCGGGCACTGTTACGTCGCCAACAACCGTATAAAACTGGACGACTGCAAATGGAAGACCTGGTGATTGATCCGGTTACTCATAGCGTTGAGCGTGAAGGACAGCCAATAGACCTGACGCCAAAAGAGTTTGCGCTGCTTGAGTACTTCATGTATCATCCGAACCAGGTGATTACACGTGAGATGATCGAGCAGCATATCTGGAACTATGACTTTGAATGTGAATCGAATGTCATAGATGTGTACGTGCGCCGGTTGCGGCGGAAAATAGACACCCCGTTCGCGGTCAAATTGCTGACAACGGTGCGTGGCATCGGCTATCGTCTGCAACCGCCAGAACGAGGGTGACCTATGAAACAACCAGCACAGCATTACTCTCATCACTTCCGCGTTTCCCTGGCCTCCAGCGTGCGGACACGTCTGACCCTCTGGTACCTGGCAATGATGGCGTTAATCGTGTGCCTCTTTGGCGGTAGTCTGTATGTATCGCAGGCTCTTTTGAATGCCGATGCAGCTGAGAGTGGGGTGGAGGCGCAATTGTACCAGGATAGCCAGCATTTCGCGGACACCTACAGGCAGGCATTGCTGGCTCACCAGATACCAGCAGTCCTCAGCCTTAATCAGTCTTCGCAGGAAATGGTGCTACTGCTTCGTCCCGATGGCAGCATTCTGGACACACGTGGCCCTCTGACGAACAGCCTGATCCAGCAACTCCAGGCCAGGGCCGGGCAGAACGCGGGGATGAGCGATCTCCCTCTGCCCCAGAACTCTAACCATAGTTGGTGGGTTGAGAATAATACGTATCGCGTCCTGACGATGCCTGTGCTGAATCAGAATGTGCGCGTTGCCATTCTCCTGGTGGGATTGCCACGTCCGCATCCCTTCCCCTTAGCTTTTATCTGGTGCTTTCATGGTGTGTTGGCCCTGCTGATCGCGGCGTGCGGCGGCTACTGGCTGGCGGGCAGGGCGTTGCGACCCGTGAAAATGATTACCAGCATGGCGAATGAGATTAGCGCAACCGATCTACGCCGCCGTCTGCATTTGCCGCGCAAGGACGAGTTCGGCAAACTGGCTGCTACCTTTGATCAAATGCTGGCACGTCTGGAAGCCGCCTTCAAACGCCAGGCGCAGTTTACCGCCGATGCCAGCCATGAATTGCGTACGCCGCTCACCATTATTGCCCTGGAGATCAATCGGGCGCTGACGCAACTTGAGCAGCCAGAAGAATACCGCCAGGCGTTGGAACAGATTCAGGCCGAGACTGAGCAAATGGCGACGAGTGTCAACAGTCTCCTGCTCCTGGCGCGTGCCGATACCGGGCAGATGACGCTGGACCTACAAGAGGTTGATCTGAGCGATATTGCCCTGGCTAGCGTGGAACGCTTGCTTCCACTGGCTAGTCGTAGCCATATCACGCTGGCAACCGGAGACCTGCCGGAAGTGCTGGTACGCGGTGATCCCCAGTATCTGGGGCAGATGCTGACCAATCTGATCGAGAATGGGATCAAATATAGCAGCGACAGCGGGAACCGCGTGTATGTAGAATTGGCCTGTGAACAGGAGCGTTGGGGTGTCGTGCGCGTGCAGGACGACGGCCCCGGCATCTCAGAGGAGCATTTGCCGTATCTGTTTGAGCGATTCTATCGCGTGGATAAGGCACGCTCATCCAGGCCAAAGGGGCCTGCACAGAGTAGCACAGCGGGTCACGATGGACCCGGTGGCACCGGGCTGGGTTTGTCCATTGTGCAGTGGATTGTTCAGGCACACGGGGGCGAGGTTCGCGTGGAGAGTGCCATCGGCGTTGGTACCCTTTTTGAAGTTCGCTTGCCATTACTGAAGAAAGTGGCTGAATGAAGCGAATGAAATGTTCATGACAAATTGATGACGAAATAGAGCGGCAATGTTCATGCTGCTGTCATCTTTCATTACTATACTATGCTTGCACACTCATTTTAGAAAGGAACATGACAGCATGCGTTCTCTCAGCGAGCCATTAGTGAGCAATGGCTATACCCTGGACATGACACCGGAGAGACTGGGCTGGCTTGAGCCAACCGATGCATCCTTGCCGATGGAGCAATTGAGGGAAATATACCGGCGAGATGGCTATCTCTGGTTGAAGGGTTTTTTTGATCGGGATATCATTTTAGATTTCAGACGTACTTTCTTTGATGCCATCTTTTCTGGCACAAAAACGTTCTTTGAGATTGTCAGTTCCCAGGAGTACGAGGATTTTTGCACCATGCCTCGTCTCTGGAACTTCTATCAAGGATTTCTGGAAGGACAGCCCTACTTGCATAAACGAAAGATAATCCGCTTCACCCATCCAGGCTCAGATAATTGTACTGGCGGACACTACGACCTGATTTATCTCCGTGCAGGAACCGACAACTTCTCTACCAGTTGGATTCCGCTTGGTGATATCCCGGTCGAAATGGGCGGCTTGACCTACCTGGAGCATTCAGACGCTGTGGGACGCCAGATGGAGGCGGAGTTCAGCGTGAAGAATGCCACGCTTCCCCCGCAAGAACGCATCAGTGCTTTCAACCGCAACATGCGCGAGGGTGGGTGGATCAGCACCAATCTCGTGGAAATGGCCGACCGCTTCAAGAGTCGCTGGCTGATTGCCGATTATGAAGCCGGGGATATGGTGATCCATAGCCCCTATATGATCCATGCCGCCACCAGCAACCACGATCCCTTGAACAGGATGAGGCTCTCCACCGACATTCGCTACCAGCGTGTTGTTGACCCGATTGACCAGAGATGGGCCAAAGATTGGGTTCCCGATGATAATTTGTGACGAAAATTCTTTGCAACAAAAAATAAGAGTGTGCAGGGATGTGCGCAACACAGCTTATAACCCAATCGTATAGAGGGTGTGGCAAACGATTCTGTAATAGCAATACGAGGAATACATGCAATCCACAGGCGGAATACTTGTTTCACAGCAAAATAACACTGATCAACTGCCGCAACAGACGATGGCGGCAGCACCAGTATCCCCAATTATCACGGTCGAACACCTGGTAAAACGCTACAAACGGGAAGAGACCAACGCGGTTGACGATATTTCGTTCACGGTGGCTGCTGGTTCGCTCTTTGCCTTGCTTGGACCAAACGGAGCAGGGAAAACGACGACCATCTCTATCTTGACGACAACACTCGCCCCAACCTCTGGCACTGTCCTGATTGCGGGCTACAACATCTCGCAACAGGCCAAAGCGGTGCGTGACACGATTGGCATCATCTTTCAGAAACCGAGTCTGGACCTGAATTTGACGGCTGAGGAAAATATTCGCTTCCATGCGACGCTCTACGGTCTCTATCCCTTTCGCCCATCCTATCGCATGATGCCTCGTGCCTATCGCGAGCAGGTTGAACAACTTTCTACGATCCTGGGCATCAGGGAAGACCTTTTTCGATCCGTCAAAACATATTCTGGCGGCATGAAACGCAAACTGGAGATATTACGTAGCTTGCTTCACCAGCCCAGGGTCCTCTTTCTGGATGAACCGACCGCTGGCCTTGACCCATCCAGTCGCAGAAATCTGTGGGACTATCTGCGACTGGTGCGCCAGGAAAACGGAACAACCGTTTTTTTAACGACGCATTATCTTGAAGAGGCCGAACAGGCAGAGAGCATCTGTATGATGAATAAAGGGAAAATCGTTGCTTGTGGCACGCCGACGCGGATTAAAGCTGAACTCATTGAGGAATATCTGCTGATAGACGCGGAGGATCGCGCTGCACTGCGTGAAGAACTCACACGTCTGCATCTGCCATTCACTGAGATGCCGCAGTTCCGGCTTCCACTCAAACGAGCAGATATTCACGCGACGTTGAAAGCGATTGAGACGCCGCTCACCTCGGTTCAGACACACACGCCAACACTTGAGGATGCCTATCTGGAAATTGTAGGAGGGCAATAACCATGATTGGAAGTGTACGAGAGGCCAATGCTATTGTCACGATTGCCTATCGTGATGTACTGAAATTCACACGCGATCCATCGCGGTTGATCGGCACACTGGTACTGCCAGTTCTTTTCGTTGGTCTGTTCGGTGAGGGACTGCAAGCCACGCTTGGTTCAAGCCTCGGCTACAACTACCTCACGTTCGTCTTCCTGGGCGTGTTCGCGGAAACGCTGTTCCAATCTACTGCCCTGGGCATTACTTCATTGATTGAGGATCGCGAAAACGACTTCGCACAGGAGATTTTTATCTCCCCCATCTCGCGCTACTCGCTTGTCTTCGGAAAAATCCTGGGCGAATCAATTGTGGCTTTTGCGCAAGCCGTGGTGATTGTCGCATTTGGCACCATCATTGGCGTACAGGTGAATCTTGTAACCCTGCCTGGCTTGCTCCTGGTTGCTCTTATCACCTGCTTGCTTGGTGGAGCTTTCGGCTTGATACTCCTCTCGACTATGGCCAGTCAGCGTGCCGCGAATCAGATTTTGCCTTTCCTGGTTTTTCCACAGCTTATCCTGGCAGGAGTTTTTAATCCCCTCAAAGGGCTTCCGCTCTACCTTGATCTTGCTTCAAGAATAGCCCCTTTGCGTTACGCGGTAGACCTGACGCGAGCAGTCTACTATCAGGGGCAACCAGCAGTATATAACAAGGTCGTTGTTGTCTCACCAGGCGTGAATCTTTTGATCATAACGGCAATGTTCGTAGTATTCCTTGTTACCGGCACCATACTTTTTGTGCGGAGCGAACGCAATAAATGATGCAGCGTACTGGGCTCGATAATGCAGATAAACAAACTAACATGGTAATACGGACGCGACCTTGCTTCGCTCGTCGCGTTGGGCGCGATCAATCGGGCCCCTACGCGCAGGGGCAATCCGCGCCCGCAGCGCGTAGGGGCCCGATTGATCGCGCCCAGGTGACAGAAAGAT
>DATGJV010000378.1:0-5208 GCA_035295005.1 Ktedonobacteraceae bacterium
CGAAGGGACTTATGGAAACGTATAGCGATGTACAGACAGTGAAAGATTTTTACGAAGAAGTTCACTCAGCAGGAGATCCTCATTGATCGAGTTTAAAAGATACAAAAAAGTGGCTCCAACAATAGCACGTCTGCTAACTCAGCAAGATTATGAAGAGCGGCAAGGGTTGATTTACGCCCCGGAAGGAATATTAACGTTTATGCCTGGCGATTATCTGGCACAGGATGCAAAGGGAGAATGGACAATTAGACAGGCAACAATGCGCGAGAGATATGTCCAGCTAGCTCCTGAAAGTGAAGACGGTTTTGCGCAGTATTTACGTACAGATATATCATTAGCCGCGCAGATGCCAGAACCCTTTATCTTAGATGGCATGAAAGGGAAAGCTGGCGATTATCTTGTTCTGAATGAGGGCGCTGGTTGGCCTGTAGACCGTGAAATATTTGAGCGAACATACCAACTTGTAGAAAAACAACCCGAATAGAAGAATGTGGTTGATAATACTTGCAGAGCAAAAGATAAGGGAACTCGAAATGTTCCTCTACGCATAAAGGGAAAGAAAGACAATGCAGATTGAGCGGTATGACAAAAGACCAGACCTCCGTATTGAAGAGATACAAAAAGACTGGCGGACATGGGTAGCAGGGAATGGGTACATTCAGATAGCTACTATCCCACTAGAATATGAAGATGCGAGGGTTGTCCTTGAGATATGGAGTAACCCAACTCTGATAGATAGCCACCTCATCTATCTTCCTCGCATTCCACATGCAGCAGGGGATGGAGGTGAGAAACTTTTTATCACCGATCAAGATCATTTTGCCTTTATGGAAGAGGCAGCCAGGAAGATGGCGACAATGGCGATGATACTAGCCAGAGAGAAATGGAAAGCTCGTCAGAATCAAAAAGCCATGTTGAATTAAACACAAATCTGACTTTTTCTCAAAGAACCTGCAACCATATACATGCTTATAAAGGGGGCGATTGATGAATGGAGTTGTGACGGCTGTGAGTTGCAGCCCGACACACACATTTAGCAAGCCGAATCAGGAGCGCATCCAGCTACTCGTGGGACTGGGTGTCGCAGATGACGCACATGCAGGCAGAACCGTCAAGCATCGCTCGCGTGTGGCGCGTGACCCGCACCAGCCTAACTTGCGTCAGGTCCACCTGATCCATGCTGAACTTCATGACGAACTACGGGCCTCTGGTTTCGCAGTATCAGCCGGGCAGATGGGCGAAAATATCACGACCTGCGGCATTGATTTGCTCCGTTTCCCAACCGGTACGCGGTTGCGCCTGGGCGATACAGCCGTGGTCGAGATAACAGGTCTGCGTAATCCTTGCGTCCAGTTAGACCGCTTTCAGTCAGGGTTAATGGCAGCGGTGCTGGAGCGCGACGAGTCCGGTACCCTCACCCGTAAAGCTGGCGTCATGGCGATTGTCCTGTCTGCCGGTGAGGTACGCCCTGGCGACCCGATTCATGTTGATCTGCCGCCGCAACCCCACCGGCCGCTTGAGGTAGTCTGAGTTCTTACACCACTTTCCCCTGCGAGGATGCATACCCCATCCAGCCACAACTATTGACACAAACACATTGCGCCACGTATACTGCATGTGCCATTATTTCATTTTGGTTTGTACGTCTTGTCTTAATGTATGTTTGTAAACATTGGATGTAGTAGCGCAGGGTGTCCGAGGATGACGAGGGTGTCCGCGTTGAGAAGACGCGGACGCGATCAATCGGCCCCTACCTGTAGCTAAAAGTTTGGTGGAAGCGAAGGATGTTTTATGGAACAGCCAGCCCTGTTAACAATAATCCGCTCTGATACAGTCTATCGTTTTCGACTCGATACTCCAGAAGGAGCCGCTCCTGCCGGGCAGGAATATATCACGGAACTGACCCCGGAGATTCGCGAACGCTTTCGCCGTGTTCTGCAATCGGCCACGCAGCAGATGCAGACACTGGCAATGTCGGAAATGAAACGCCAGACAATGAAACTGGGCGTGGTCAATGATTCATTGCTCATCTTAGGTCGCTTACTCTTCGACTCGATTCTCCCCGCGCCTGTACAGGACGCTCTGCGTCACCTTGATACCGCTCTCATCCTGAATACCAACACACCCGAAATCCCCTGGGAATTGATGTTTGAGGGCAGCCCTAAATCCGGGCGCTTCCTCTGCCAGCATATCAACATCGGGCGGCAGATATATTCCCAGCGCGAAGCGCCACACCGCGCCCCGATGCCCGAACGCCTGATACGCAAAGCCGGACGGCGCGAAGCTCAAGGACTTTCAGTTCTCTTCCTTGTCAACCCTACCGGAGAGCGTCCCGGCGCGGAAGAAGAGGTTGCCACACTTTGTACCACCCTGCCGGAGTCGGTCTCGCGCATCATACTCTATCGCCAGCAAGCGAATCAGTTGGAGATGCGCATGCGTATCGGCTCCGACGCTCCCCAGGTATTGCATTATGCGGGTCCAGCGCCCATGCTTTCCGCCTCTGGCGATCCCGTTTTAGCCCTGGCGGGTAGTTCGCGCCTCGATGGCAATGCCGTGGAGCAGCTCTTTCAATCGCTGCCCCGTCGTCCCCTGGTATTTCTCAGCTATCACGAAGATGAGCGCCAGAACCGCAATGGCAACACCCTTCTCAGCCAGCAAGAGCGCGACGAAGCAATGGAACACCTGGCAAGTAGTCTATTGGCTGCTGGCGCTGGTGCGATAGTCGCGTCACGCTGGCCCGTCAGTTCAGCGCGTACCCGCGAATTTGCCATGCTGTTCTATCAAGAGGTTGCCGATGGCGTATCGCTTGGCGAGTCCTTGCGGCGTGCGCGTGCCGCAATGGCCCAACACCGCTCAGATGATGCTTCGTGGATGACCTATGTCCTCTATGGCGACCCGACGCAACGCCTTCTGACAAGCTCAGCCGTGAATAAAGACCGTAGCAACGATCTGCCCTTCGATCTCTTCGATGACAGTCCACTCGTATCGCCGATGGCCTCCGCCTCCAACAACCTTGAGCGCCGTTTCTTGCAAGAGGTGCTGGGCATTGCCTTAATGGAAGCCCGGCGCATGCACAAAGACTATCTCGGCACGCCGCATCTCTTTATTGCACTCACCAAACTGGATGGCGGCTGCACCCAGGATGCCCTGCGCACCCTGGGATTCTCCGCCAAACAGGTACGTGATGTCATTCGCCTTGCCCTCGGCTCCGGCAAAGCCACCAGCGAAACGCCCATCCTACCGACTCGTCGCTGCAAAGAAATATTACAGACAGCTGAGCGCATCGCTCTGAATGCTGGTTCAAACGGTATAGATGAGCGAGCCATTGCCCAGGCGGTGCTGAGCGAAGGCGACGGCGTCACCCATGAATTGCTCACCAAACTGGGCATCAACCCCACCCAGTTGATCGAACTGATCCTGGCAAGCAATGCCCGCGCCTTGCTCGAACTCGTGCCGTCGGTCAGCGCCAATCCTGCCGCCCCCGCCGATTTACCCATTGGCATCAGCCCGGATGCTGCCGCGAAAAGCGGCAACTCGGTCTTAGAGCGACTCGGTCGCGACCTCACCAGACAGGCCACGATGAAACAGTTGACCCCGCTCATCGGGCGTGACAAGGAGATACGTCAACTGATGCAAACCCTCATGCTTAAAGACCGCAACAATCCCGTCCTGATTGGCGACTCCGGCGTCGGCAAAACCACCATCGTTGGCGGCCTCGCGCAGCGCATCGTAGACGGCAAAGTTCCCGCAGAACTGCGCGGCAAACGCCTGATCGAACTCTCCGCCAGTTCGCTCGTTGCCGGTACCAAGTATCGCGGCGAATTCGAGGAACGTCTCTTAAAAGTACTGGAAGAGGCCGAAGGTGGCGGCAATATCATCCTCTTTATTGATGAAATGCACCTGCTCATCGGCACCGGACGCGCCGCCGACGGCAGTATTGACGCCGCCGGTATCCTCAAACCCGCCCTAGCCGGCGGACGTTTGCGCTGCATCGGCGCAACCACCCCGCAAGAATATCGCCTGATCGAGAAAGACGCCGCGATGGAGCGCCGTCTGCGTCCAATCATGATCGAGGAGCCAACCTCCGAAGAGGCCCTGTCTATCTTGACCGGCATGCGCGAACTTTACGAGGATCATCACCACGTCAGCATCACCACCGACGCCCTCAACGCCGCCGTACATCTCTCCGTCCAGTACCTGCCCAATTTGCGTCTGCCCGACAAAGCATGCAGTGTCCTCGACGAAGCCTGTTCGCAAGCCCGTGTCTTCTCAATGGAAGAGGCCGAGGCAGAAGGCGCGAGCAATGAAGATGAGGAAGAGGATTACGATGTCTACGAGGAGATGCCCGTCATCACCGCCTCGATGATCGCCGAAGTGATTTCCGCCCGCACCGGCATCCCTGTCCGTGCGCCGGGCCGCGAAGAGCGGGACCGTCTGCTCAATCTGGAAACGCGCCTCAAAGCGCGGGTCATCGGGCAAGACGAGGCCATTGGCCGCGTAACACAGGCGATTCAGGTAGCGCGTGCCGGTCTGAAGCCGCGCAATCGTCCCGCCGGTGTCTTTCTCTTCCTCGGCCCAACCGGCGTCGGCAAAACAGAGCTTGCCCGTGCACTCGCCGCCGAAGTCTTCGGCTCCGATGAACACCTCATCCGTGTGGACATGTCGGAATACATGGAAAAACATGCCGTCTCGCGTATGATCGGCGCACCTCCCGGCTACATTGGACACGACCAGGAGGGTCAGCTCACCGGTAAATTGCGCCGCCGCCCCCACTGCGTCGTCTTGCTCGATGAGTTGGAGAAGGCCCATCCCGAAGTCTTCGACCTCTTCCTGCAAGTCTTCGACGCCGGTCGTCTCACCGATGCCCAGGGCCATACCGTGGATGCGCAACATGCCATCTGGATTATGACCTCCAACGTCGGCACAGACATGCTGGGCCGCTCCATGCCCAGCGGTTTCCGTGCCAACCAGAAAGGCACCGCCGAAGAGATGCAGCGCGACCGTCTGCTGGAGCGTCTGCGCCAGACCTTCCGCCCGGAGTTTCTCAACCGTGTTGACGAAGTGGTTATCTTCCATCCCCTGGGACAGGAACAGGCCCGTGCCATCACCCGTCTCCAGATGAACGAACTGGCAGCACGTCTGCTTGAGCAAGGTCTGATCCTCCATGCCGACGATAGCGCTATTGACCTGCTCTGCAAAGAAGGTTTC
>DATGJV010000379.1:0-4235 GCA_035295005.1 Ktedonobacteraceae bacterium
CATCAGTGCCTGAGAGGCCAATTGCTTTGCCACCCAGTTGCGAGGCCATCAGCACCAGGCTCTGGTTCACCTGACCTAACAGCACCATGCGCACAACTTCGAGCGTCGTAGCATCAGTCACACGCAGACCATTTTCAAAGCGTGTCGGCACATTTAGTTTTGCCAACCACTCGTTGATATATGGGCCGCCGCCATGCACCAGCACTGGATTAGCACCCAGTGAACGCAGCCAGACAATATCTTGCAGTACGCCGCGCTGGTGTTCCAGTGTGCTGCCTCCTAATTTTATCACAAGGGTTTTCCCCTTCAGAAAATCTATGTAAGGCAGTGCCTCACGCAACACCTGCGCAATCAGGTGCTGATCGTTGATAATATCGCCATCCGGCGTCATCGAAAAAGTAATCGCCATGGTCAAGGTAACTCCTCAATATATTTATGATGAATGTTGCACTATCACATATGTTTGTATACTGGTTTTATGGATAAACCGCCAGAGCAGTCAATCCTGTCGTTTCCGGCAAATTCCATTGCAGGTTAGCGTTCTGTATCGCCTGTCCCGACGCGCCTTTCACAAGATTGTCAAGGCAGGAAATGACGATAAGCCGCCCGGTGCGCTCATCCAACGTTGGATAAATGAAACAATGATTGCTGCCATACGTCCATTTCGTGTGCGGTGGTTGGTCTACGACATGCACAAATGGCTCACCGGCATAATACTCCTCATAGAGGAGACGTATACCGCGCAATGTTGGTGTCGCCTGCTTCAGATTGGCATAACAGGTTGCCAGTATTCCCCGCGTCATCGGCATCAGATGCGGCACAAAGGTGATACCAGGCACCTCGGCAAACGAATGCCCACCGGATTTTGCTCCGGCAATAAGCTCTTGCGTTATTTCTGGCAAATGGCGGTGTCCTGTAAGGCTGTACGCGCTCACATCTTCATTTGCCTCCGCGTAATGTGTGCCAAGTGTCAGGCCGCGACCAGCGCCACTGACGCCTGATTTCGCATCAATAATCACATCTGGTTCAATGATGCCACTTGTAAAAACGGGCAATAATGCAAGAATTGCGGCAGTAGCATAACACCCTGGATTGGCAACCAGCGGCGCTCCCTGTATTTGCTCACGATATCGCTCACAAAGGCCATATACGGCAGAATCCAACAGCGCAGGGGCAGGATGTGTATGTTTATACCATTCCGCATAAACACTCGCATCGTGCAAACGAAAGTCTGCTGAGAGGTCCACAACCCTTGTACCCCGCTCCAACAATGCCACAATCGCTTCCGCCGCCGCCGCGTGAGGCAAGCATACAAACGCAAGGTCTGTTTGCGCTGGTTCCGCGCTAATAACCAGCGTCGGGTCAACACCTGGAGAAGTATCATTCCCCGTTAAAGACAGTGCGTGCAGTTGGGGAAACACGTCTTGCAATTGTTGACCAACTGCGCTTCGTCCTGTGGCTGAGGTTACTTGAAAGTCGGAATGTCCGGCTAAGAGCCGCAACAACTCCACTCCGGTATAGCTCGTCACGTTCACAATTGAAACCGTAATCATTGTCACCCATCCATTCTCTCTTTGAGTTAGCAATCAGATAGAGAAAACAGGGCAATAAAAAAGCCCTCGTCCCCTATCATTACGATAGAAGGGACGAGAGCATTGTTCTTTCGAGTAATGTTGCTCCCGTGGTACCACCCTTATTGTCACATTGTGCTACGGCGCATCGCGTATCATGTGTTGCGTCTTCCTCACGACATTGTGACGAAAAGCTGTGACCACTTTTACCGGTTATTGCGCTGCATGGGAACCGCCCATCTTCTCCTACTTGCCACAGTAGCATTTCACATACCACGGGCTTTCTTCGGTGAGCCGCTCACGACTCGGTTCTGAGAACGCCATCCATTCCGAACTTTCACCAAACATCGGATCGCTGTCGGTCGCACATCTCATACTTTTTCGCTCAACGCGGACCAGCTTGTCTATGTATTTGTTTGTTATGTTTAAGCATACCAGCAGATGAGCAAAAAGTCAAATAAAAATCGAAGGATTTTCGCATGACAAGAAGTCCGCTCAGCACCTGATACGTCCTGGAAAAGCACCTTACGTTGTTTGCATTACCTGCAATACCCGATCGGCACTGACCGTGAAGATAAAACTGTCATCTGGCGACCAACCAACGCTATAAACAGATTTGGAAGCAATATGATTCGTAGAGAGAGTTTCTCCTGTTAAGGCGTTCCATATCAGCATGTTCTTATCGTTGGTGGTAGCACTAACATACCGGCCATCAGCGGACCAGGAAACACCTTCTACGGTAGCAGCATCGTGAAAAGTCGAAATGGGATGTCCTGTTGTAGCATCCAGCACCTGTACTTTCGTATATCCGCTACCAAGGGCCAGTAGCCTACAATCGGGAGATAATGCCCACCTGGATGGCGGCATATAGTTCGCGAATATCGAAGTATTGACAGATGGAGGTTCTGGCAAGGTGAAGACCGTTTTTCCTGTCGCGGCATCCAGGATATCAATCACATTTGTATCTGAGCTAAGCACACGTGTATTGTTACACATCCATATCGGCTCTCCGCCTGTATGGGATGAAATTTTGCGCCCTGTGAGCGCATCCCAGATTGTTAGTGTCCCATCATTGTTTCTGGCGGCAAGATACTGTCCATCCGGTGACCATTGCACATCTACTAATGCCTGGTCGTTAATTGTCGAGACCTTCTTTCCGGTGGCTGCATCCCAGACCTGTACCAGGCCATACTTTATTATAGTAACGATGTTTTGCCCATCAGGAGACCACGATATCCAGTACACATTCGATAAATGTTCAGAGAAGGCAGCGAATCTTTTCCCAGTCTGTGCATCCCATATTTGCAATGCGCCATCAGCCCCTGTCAAAGCAAGGTATCTGTTATCAGGCGACCAATCAAAATTCGGCCAATCTTCAAATGCAGAAGGACTCTCCGCGCTCAAAATTCTCTGCCCGGTGAAAGCATTAAAGAGTTGCAGTTTCCCATCGTAACTGGCAAGGATAATGCGAGTGCCATCGGGAGACCATGCATAGCCTCCTGCTGCACTGGAAAGAGTGGGTAAGGTAAACGTCTTTGTCAGCTTTTTTGTGGTGACATCCCACAAATAAACACTTCCACCACCATGCTGACCGTCGCCAACATCGCTCACGAAAAGCAGGTGTTTGCCATCGGATGACCAGGTTGGATATTCCAGACCTCCCTGCGAATGGTACGTAAGGACAATAGCCCCTTTTCCATTTAGTATACGAGGAGTAACTGTTGGTACTGTAGAAACATTAAAATGACCAGTAGTAGATGCGGCACCATTCTGAGCAATTGATGGATGAAGTTTTTGCGCAATTACCAACCAGGAGACCAGGAGACCCACAATGAGGAGAGCAGCCAGCACTCCTTCGACAATGCGTCGTTTAGGGGTAATGAGAGCTGATCCTGGTAAAGGGTGACGCTGTGCCTTTGTATTCTCTGAACCGGTGTTAGACATAATATCACCCTCTTGCCTGTGATTACCTTTATTCATCATGTCTGATCCAGGCAATCCTTGAGAAAGATTCGTGAGCTTCGTTGGATACTTTTGAACATGCTGCTCTTCCTGCTGATCCATTTTGTACTCTTGTTGCTTCTGCATTTGTGAAGCAAAGGGAGAGCTTGCAAGCGCAGAAGAGGAAGATACATTGTGTGCCTGTTGGAGTACATACATTGCGGCTTCGCGAACAAACGCATTGTCATCATCGAGCATAGCCATCAAATGCTCCTCTGGCATCATCTGCTCGCCCAACTCACCCAGCATCAATACCGATGCTTCTCGCACAGGCCACTCGCTATCGTGCATCGCCTCCATCAGTCGCGCAACCGGTGCATCCTCTTTTCTCTTGCCCAGAGCATATACAGCCGCCGCTCGCACCGATACATCTTCGTCGTGCAAAATATCCAGTAACATCTCCGTTGAGACACGTTCCGGGTATTCCCTTACAGCAAGCACAGCTTCAACCCTTTTATGCCAATCAGCTTCCTCAAACGCTGTTTGAAGTGATGCAAATGATCCATTATTCTGAGATGGTGTCGTATTCAGGCCAAGTTTGTCACGCAAAGCAGGTAAAAGCGAGGAAGGTGCTTTCTCATGTTCAGAATGTTCCATAGCTTATCTTGTCTCCTTTAAACGCTCTTGCAACGCTTTACGTAGCAAACGAGTACCGCGATGAAT
>DATGJV010000380.1:0-7354 GCA_035295005.1 Ktedonobacteraceae bacterium
TTATCATCTTACTGGTAAAGTAATTTTAGCAGGTAAGAATATGGATGTCAAGGAAGGAGCTACCGGATTATGCGTCCTATTCATCAATATGACACGATTCGCAAGGGACAAATCGAATTGCGACGGCAAGCAGAGCATACGCGAAAGATGCGGATGGTAAGTTTCAAGAAATGGGTAAGCGCGAAAGTTCAGAAATATGTGTGTGCGCGACCGGATGAACAAGAGTACGTAGCAGAAAAGCAGAGCATGGTATGATGTTGTATCAAGATCATTGCAAACACAAACAAGAGAGGACAATCGTGTATGGACGATATGACGAACAGCGTTTCTTCAGCGTATGTAGGGGTGGACGTAGGCGGGACGAATACGCGCATTGGCCTTTTTGAGTCGCTCGACTCTCCGCAGTGCCGTATGATTACGAAGTTTCCGACGCAGGAGCGTTATGAAGAGCAGATAGAGCGCATTGTCAGGGGTATTATGGGTACTGAGGATATGCAAGGCGTTACGATCGCGGGTACGGGTTGCTCAATCGCGGGCCAACTTGCGAGGGATGGGCGAAGCCTGGTTGTCGCGCCAAATTTGTTGTCCTATGTGAGGAAGCCATTCGCGCAGGATATCGAGAATCGTTGCAATTGTCCGGTGCGCCTTGCGCATGATCCGGTGTGTGGATTGCTGGCGGAGAAACGGTTTGGTGACTTACATCATTACGAGCGGTGCGCGTATTTGACGGTTTCCACGGGGACTGGGGCTGCCATCCAGCTTTCAAAGGGGAAGTCTGTTCTCACATCTTCGATTGAAATAGGGCATCAGATTCTGGATGGCAATACGCGGGTTTGCCTCTGTGGGCAGGTGGGATGCCTGGAAACATATACTGGTGGTCGGCAGATAACGTTGCGCGAGGGTTATTCTCCAGCCGAGATTACTGATAGTGCGTTCTGGGAAACATTTAGCGATAAGCTGGCAATCGGGCTGGTCAATCTGACGATGCTGACGCGGGTGGAAGTTGTCGCGCTGAGTGGCGCTATTGTGCTGAACAGGCTATCTCTGTTGGCACAGGTGCAGCAGAGAGTGAATGCGCTACTTTGTAATACGAAGCTTACATTGAAAGTTGCCACGTTGGGAGAGAATGCGCCACTTGTTGGAGCGGCACAGTTGTTAGCGGTACCTGAAAGCACTATTTTACATTAACTGTCTTTGTGAGGGACTATCTTCTATATTTTTCCTGCCAACAGTCCTTACGCCCTTCCTGAAAACGCCGCTTGCCCGATAGCTAACTTTACGAGATGGACGGATTTTCCTCTGGAATACTGTCCAAAGTAGGGATGGTGGCTTATCAATGCCCCATCCTCTTTACATAATCTACCCTCTCAAGTTAGAAGGAGTGCTATTATGGGCCGAGTCAACCGCTACACTCAGGAGGCACGTCAGGCGTTGTCTAATGCTCGCGAAGAGGCGCAACGTTTGCGGCATAGAACAATCAACTCTGAACATTTGCTGCTTGGGATATTCAGGTTGAACGACTCTATTATAGAGGCCGTTTTTGCCTCATATCATGCCAGTTCTACACGGGTGGGTCAGGCATTAGAGTTTGTTGTTGGACGCGGCAACAAGGCGTTACTGAGCGACCCGGTGCTAAGTGCCTCTGTGCGCATGGTATTAGCTTGCGCTGAGCAAGAGGCGGCCCAGATGCAAGCCGAATTAATCGGTGTGGAGCATCTGTTTCTGGCGTTATTTAGCGAACGGGACGGTGTTGCGCCAGGTGTGCTGGAGAGCTTTGGTCTGTTTCTCAATCCTGTGCGGCAACAGATAGTCACGTTATTACGTACCGGACGCGAACAGGTGACATCTGCCAATCAGTACCAGGCCAGATACGATGCGACACCGACGCTGAATCTCGTGAGCCGCGATCTGACCGCGGCTGCGCTGGCGGGTACGCTTGACCCGATGATTGGGCGGGAAGTTGAACTGGAGCGTACCATGCAAATCCTCTCGCGCCGTTCAAAAAATAATCCAGTACTGATAGGCCATGCGGGTGTAGGGAAAACAGCGATTGCCGAAGGGCTGGCCTTGCGCATTGTACAGGGCCAGGTGCCAGAGGGGATGCTGGAACGCCGGGTCGTTGCACTGGATGTAGGCTTGCTCACTGTAGGTACGAAGTTTCGCGGTGATTTCGAGGAACGGCTGAAACGGATCATGCAAGAGATACTCACCGCGAAAGGCATCATTATTGTGATTGACGAACTGCATGCGCTTGTCGGTACAGGCGTAGCGGAAGGATCAATTGACGCGGCGAACCTTTTCAAGCCGATGCTGGCACGCGGCGAATTTCAATGTATCGGCGCGACGACGTTGGACGATTACCGCAAAACAATTGAAGCTGACCCCGCTTTGGAACGCCGCTTCCAGCCAGTACAGGTGCCAGAGGCAACGCCACAGGAGACGCTGGAAGTCCTGCGAGGGTTACGTCCGCACTATGCCGATTTCCACGCCGTAACGATTGCTGACGAAGCGTTGCTCGCGGCAGTGCAAATGTCGTCGCGTTATATCCAGGAGCGTTATCAACCGGATAAGGCGCTTGACCTGATTGATGAGGCATCAGCGCGGGTATGTATGCAGCGCACCGTGGTGCCGAGTCGAGTGCGGAAGTTGCGTGATGAAATTGTGATGATGCAGAAGGCCAAAGATTACGCTATTACAAAGCGTGATTTTGCGTTGGCCTCCAAACATCGCGCACGCGAGTTGCAGATGTGCCGGGAGTTGCACATTGTTGAAGAGGAGTGGTCAACAACTCGTGGGGTGCAACGCCCGGTGGTGGGCGATCAGCAGATAGCCGAAGTGGTCGCGATGTGGACGGGTATACCGGTAACGCAGATTGCAGCTGAAGAGGCCGAACGCCTCTTGAATCTAGAAGATGAGTTGCATCGCCGCGTAATTGGGCAGGACGCGGCAGTGCGAGCGGTGGCAAAGGCGGTACGACGTTCACGCGCCAACTTGCGCGATGGGCGGCGTCCTATTGGCTCGTTCATTTTTGTGGGGCCAACCGGCGTGGGCAAAACGGAGTTGGCGCGAGTGCTGGCGGCAACGCTTTTTGGCGACGAGAATGCGCTGATTAAGCTGGATATGTCGGAATTTATGGAGAGTCATAGTGCAGCACGGCTTGTTGGAGCGCCTCCTGGATACGTTGGTTACGATTCGGCGGGTCAATTGACCGAGGCCGTCCATCGCCGCCCTTATAGTATTGTGTTGTTCGATGAGATTGAAAAAGCGCATCCCCAGGTCTTTGACCTGCTGCTCCAGATTCTGGATGATGGCTGTCTCACAGACTCGCATGGGCATACGGTGAGCTTTAAACACACGTTGATTGTGATTACGTCCAATGCAGGAACGGCACAGTTGGAACATCGAGCGATACATTTTACCTCGCGGAGCGAGAATGAGCAGCAGCGACAGATTAGCGAGTATGAGCGAATTCGCTCGCAGGTAATGCTCGCCTTGAGGGACCTGTTCAAACCCGAACTGTTGAACCGCATAGATGAGATTGTGCCGTTTCACCCACTTACACCTGCGCATTTACACGAAGTTGTAGACTTGATGGTTGCGCAGACGCAAAAACGTATAGCGGAACAATCCATTGATCTGCAAGTGACGAATGACGCTCGCTCGGTGCTTGTCAAAAACGGCTACGACCCCGTGTATGGCGCTCGCCCTTTGCGTCGCACTGTGCAACGCATGCTCGAAGACATGCTGGCGAAATCGATTCTGCAAGGGGTCTGTTCCACCGGTGATACTATCATAGTTGATGCCGTCGAAGGAAAGCTGGCGATGGAGGTATTGACTGCTGTGAAGGCAGACGAGTGTCAGGATGCGGCGTAACTCTGACAGAGGGATACATGGAGCCGAATGACTCCATATATCCCTCTTCAGATTCCTGAATTAGCAATAGGACTCAATCAGCGTTTTGGTAGGTGAGCCTCCTCTATGATTCTGGCTATATCCGACGGCCCACACATGATTGTCCGGGGTAGCTGCAACGCCATCCAGTTCATTATCACGAGTTCCCACTGTGGGACTGGGAACAACATTCCATTGTGTGCCATTCCACTGTTCAATGAGTGGTTCAAGGGTGGAAGAAGGCAGATACCCTCCAACGGCCCAGATGTTGTTGGCAGAGACGGCGACAGTTCCTTTCAAGTAACTTTGTATGCTCGAAGGATTCGGGCTGGGTACGATGCTCCATTGTGAGCCATTCCAGTTCTCAGCCAGGGTGTTGGCGGGAGACGCTCCAGAAATTCCAACAGCCCAGACATTGCCTGAAGCTACTGCTGTCACTCCCATCAATGTAGTTTCGATTGTTTTCCCGTTTGGACTCTGTACAATGCTCCATTGCGAGCCATTCCAGTGTTCGGTGAGCGTTTTAAACGTGTAACTTGGCCCTGAAACGGCATAGATGTATCCCACGGCCCAGATATCTTTTGAAGAAACGGCAGTAACACTCTTAAGTGTGTAAGTAGTACTGTCAGGGCTTATTCTAGCCGGGCCGGGTACGATACTCCAGCTGGTGCCATTCCAATGTTCTATCAAGGTGCCTCCACTGTTAGTGTTTGCTCCTACCGCCCAGATATTTTTGGCAGAAATCGCCGTCACTCCTAAAAGGCTTCCTTGCCCTGGATTACTGACACTCTTCCAGTCTTTGCCGTTCCAGTGGATAATAAGCGCGTTCACGCCTACCGCGCCTACCGCCCAGACATTATTCGTTGCAACAGCGGCAACACCGTAGAGATAGCCGCCAATAGGGTGAGATTTGGAACTGGGCATGACGCTCCAACTGGTGCCATTCCAATGTTCGGTCAGCGTTAACTCATTCCCAATCATGCTTTTTTGCCCATATCCGACGGCCCAGACATCGGTAGCAGAAATCGCAGCCACTCCGTTAAGATAATCGCTAAAGCGATATGGGCTTGGACTCTGATCAACACTCCACGCGCCGCAATTTGTCGAGAGTATATGAGATGCTTTTGCATATGCTGTTTGCCCGGCAAAAGTTGTCAAAACAGCTACGCACAGACACAGGCTAACCAATAGAATACCCTTTAGATGCTTCATAATCTGTTCCCCCTGAGAAGATGAAGAGGAGTATAGCTCCTCAAAAAGAAGTAATTGAATCAAGCATTTGTTGATCTATAACAATCATACTTACTTCTATTCATTCTGTCAAGCGTTCAAGCGACCAAAACAGTTTTTCAGTATATACGTAAAGCCCGACTATATGCACCTCTTAACAAAGGAGTACGCACTGTGCGTATCCCTTTTCGTATAGCCATTATTTGCTGTCTGCTTATTATTTATTCGTATGGCTCCATCAACCTATCTCCATTGTAGTGAATCATATGCTCTGGCCGGTCTGCTATCCAGACGTGCGTCTCCCATGCGATGTTGGCTTCGTGGCGTCTGTACTCGGCGGAATGTAAAAATGCTGATATGTATACTCGTTTCGCTGCGCAATTCTTCAGCAGCAATTCTAACTCATGCTTGCGTTTATGTGATACAGGCCCATGTGCCGTTACTGCTTCTATCAGGTATAACCAGTTCTTTTCCTCGTTGTAGAGGATAATATCGAGCAATTTATCATGGGTAGTGATTGGCACGCCGAGTTGTTCTAAACGTTCACGCTCATAAATGACGAATTTACTGGCAGCATCACCTACATATAGGATAGTTGAGTTAGGCGCAAAACGGGGTCCAAACTTTTCAATAATGGCAATTTGTAATTCGTTATGTTTGCCAGGGGTAAAATAAACTTGACTGCCATCAGCTAGTTTTAAGGGGAGAGCGATGGCTTGTCTGCTGCGCTGGTAGTGTTCCCATAATGCGCCGTGTTGCTCAAGAAAATTTGTAATAGCATCGTCCCATGTTTGTTTACCAAATTGTGATAGTACATTAAGGATGCTATCTGTCAGTGCATAACAGGTATTTGGACTATTTGTAGGTCGAGCATGGTCATCAGGATTACGGTCAACTATCCGGGCCTGTTCAAATTGATGGATCACCTGACGACGTACCACTTCGCGAGTATTTTCCGCATATGTTCTACCATAATGCTGTTTCATGAAAGCCATCAAATTGTGGATGGTAATTGGCTGTTGAGAGACCTGTGTCCATTTCATAGTTTCACTTACGTTGCACAAAGCAAGTAATGTAAGTGCGCTGATTTCGTTTTGTTGTGCAGGCGGTAATCCTAATTCACGTAAGATACGCTGAGCCTCTTGAATTTTGCCCATTGAAATCCTCGAATCTCTAAGTATTGGCAGTTGGAGGTCCTCTTCTTGATTCCCTACAATCAAATCTTGTTCTAGCTCATCCATGACGATATGTTCAATCTCTTCGGCCTCATTTGTGGGTAAGGCCATGACACGTTCTCCTATGCATGTAATTTGTTCCCATGAAGGGAGTGGGAGTTGTCGTAGCTCCGTGGCGCTTACCTGGGTATTACCGTTGGCGATACGAAAGTAACGGTCAACAAGCGTGCTGTTGAGGAATGCGGCGATGCCTGTTGCTTCCTCATCAGAGAGCGTTCCTTTGGGGCGATAGAGATAGTTCAGGTGGTTTTCCAGCCCAATATAGTCTGTGTTAAACGTGTTGGTGAGCAGAACTGCTGCTGTAATGCGGCGCGGCTCCTCTTTTGCGCTGAAACGCCGGAGGATTAGCTGAGTGGTGTTCTTTACAAGCAGTTTGGCATTGGCCTGTAACGATATGCCTTGAGGCTTGTCAAGCTGCTCAATGGGCCATTGGACGTTCATCCGGCGCACATGTTGCAACCAGAGCAGAGGTATTGCTTCGCCGTTATATACATCCTGAGCAGTGGTAAGCAAAGTGGGGGTGCGGAAAGGAACAACTGGTCCAGTAGAAATCTCCAGTCCATATGTTGCTAAGCGATTGTCCCACTGCTTGAAAACCTGTAGAAGATGCATGTCTATGTCGCTGGTTGGTAAGTGCAGAATTGGGTCTTTCTGCCGGTCGTCGAGAATGAGGCGGCGTGGTTTTAGTTGGACAAGTGGATGCGCCAGGTCGTGCAAACCCTGGCTTTGCGAAATAGCGATGGATGGAGATGGTGTAGAGGCAATGCTTCTTCTGGTGCCGGCAAGAATGATATTCTCTTGCAATACACTGGCTTCCTCAAATGCTGAGCGCCGCGAATCGAAGATATGGATGAGTTCATGTATTCTGCTATCTGGCAATACGGACTTTGCTCATCCACATCTCCTACTTCTGTTTGCATATACTTGACCCATTTTGACACATTCTTTATACTGTAGCGTAGCGAGCAACAACTGTCCTTCCTCGATATGGAAGAGAA
>DATGJV010000381.1:0-9650 GCA_035295005.1 Ktedonobacteraceae bacterium
CTGGCCGGTGTGGTTCTGAATGCTCGGCTCGATCTGATTGGAAATCTGATCGTTGAGCTGGACGAAAACCTGACCGAGTTGACGCATCAAATCGGTATTGACGTGAATAACACCCATTGTAAAGTTCTCCTTCTGTGGTCATTGGTGGAAATAAGCGCCACCCAATGCCTGTATCTACCTGTTATTTTTTAGTAAGCGGCGGTCATTCGGCGATGTCGGTGAAATATCATATTCGCTTCATGTTCACTGCTCATTTGTAGTATAGAGAGTCGCCAAATACAAAGAAATCAATCCGCTTGTTCTTACCACCTATCTGCTGTATACTACGATGAACAATTTGATGTACCAATGTAGGGGCCGGTTGACCGCGCCCATCGCTGATTTATCAGCCCGGCCCGTTTTGCTGATAAATCAGCGATGGGCGCGGTCAACCGGCCCCTACAGAAATATAGCGATTACTATGGGAACAATCGGGACAGCAGGTCACGTTGATCATGGCAAGTCAACGCTGGTAAAGGCGCTGACGGGCATTGATCCAGACCGTTTAGCGGAAGAAAAAGAGCGCGGCATGACGATTGACCTCGGCTTCGCATGGCTGCGATTGCCAGATGGGCGCGAGGTGAGCATTGTTGATGTGCCGGGACATGAAAGTTTTATTAAGAATATGCTGGCTGGCGTCGGCGGCATTGACGCGGCCTTACTGGTGATTGCCGCCGACGAGGGCGTAATGCCGCAAACACGCGAACACCTGGCAATTCTCGACCAGTTGCGTGTGCCGCGTGGTATCGTTGCCCTGACCAAAGCCGACCTTGTGGATGAGGAGTGGCTCGAACTGGTACGCGAAGAGGTACATGAGTACCTGCTACCAACTACGCTTGCCAATGCGCCCATCCTTCCTGTCTCCGCCTATACAGGGCAAGGGCTGCCAGAACTATTGCAGCAGTTGGAACGCATGCTGGACAATGAGCAGGAACGGCAAAACATTGCCCGCCCTCGCCTACCAATTGACCGCGTATTTACCATGACTGGCTTCGGTACCGTCATCACCGGTACTCTGCTTGACGGCTCGCTCAAAGTTGGGCAAGAGGTTGAGATATTGCCACAGGGCCTCCGTTCGCGCATCCGTAGTCTGCAAACACACCGCAACTCCGTGACTGTAGCTCAGCCCGGTAGCCGTGTCGCGATCAACCTGCCCAACATCGCACGATCAGACCTGGAACGTGGGAACGTGGTTGCACTGCCCGGACAATTGCGCACAACCATGTTACTGGACGCACATGTGAAATTGCTCACAGACACAGAACGCTCGCTGGCGCATAATACGCTGGTGGACTTTTATTGTGGCTCTCAGGAGATACCAGCTCGCGTGCGGTTGTTAGATACCGAAGAGCTACAGCCGGGGGAAACCGCATGGGTGCAGTTGCGCTTGAGCCGCCCGGCGGTAGTAGCCCGGCGCGACCGTTTTATCCTGCGCATCCCATCACCGGGCGCAACTATCGGAGGTGGCGAAGTCCTGGATGTGGGGCCGCGCTATCATCGTCGTTTTCAAGCAACGATACTTGAGCAACTGGCAACACTCGAACGCGGTGCGCCCGACGAACTTGTGCTGGCCGCTCTCGATAAGAGGCCCCGCAAACCAACGGGAACATCCTCTGTTGCGACCAAAGGCCAGGGTACAATTCGATTCACACAGGGGCTTATTGGCTATGAGTTAAAGGATATCGTTAAACAGAGTAATTTGTCCGAGGATGTGACGCGCTCTACGCTAGAGACGTTGTTAAAAGAGGGAAGGGTGCGACAGGTAGGGCCGTTCTGGTTCGCGGAAACCGTGTGGGATGTACTCATACAGGAAGCTAGCGGATTGGTGCATGAGTATCACCGGCAATATCCATTGCGTAGCGGCCTTTCAAAAGAGGAGTGGCGGACCAGGTTGAAGCTTTCACCGCGCATGGCTACGGATGTGTTCGCAGCATTACAGGCCGGAGGAAAACTGGAGGAGGCAACAACGGGTGGCTTCATTCGCCTCCCGGAGTTTACACCCAGTTTTACTGCCATGCAACAACAACAAATCGCGGTCCTTTTACGCAAGTTTCAGGAAAATCCTTTCGGTGGACCTGGACGAGCGGAGGCAGAGGCAATGGTGGGCGCGGAAACCCTGGCGGCGTTGATTGAGCAGGGACATCTGGTCAAACTCGGTGATGGTGTGCTATTTTTGAAGGAGACCTATGACGAAGCAGTCACGGCACTGGTTGCGTATCTGCGCGAACATCACAAAATGACAGCAGCCGAAGCGCGAGACGTGCTGGGGACAACACGCAAATACATATTGCCCCTGTTGGAGCATCTGGATACCATAAAAATTACGCGGCGTATCGGGGATGAGCGGGTATTATTTCGTCCCCAGCATTCATCTAATGGATAATAGTAACAAATACAGATGTATATATTCCATTTTGTCGCAAAATGCGCTAAAATAGGTGGGTGCTAAAAGAGATAGAGCCATAGAAGCTCTACTAAATTATTCGGAGAGCTATGCAAATCGAAGTTTTGGGTGAGCGATACCAGCTACAAGACCCTATAGGACGTGGTGGAATGGCTACGATTTATCGTGGCCGTGATATGCGTATGGAACGTGTTGTGGCTATCAAGGTCTTGCGCGAAGTTTACAGCACTGACCCCAAGTTTGTGACGCGCTTTCAGCGTGAGGCGAAAGCGGCGTCTGTCTTGCAGCATCCCAATATCGTGCAGGTCTATGACTACGGTCAGACCGATGGCAACTATTTTATCGTCATGGAGTTGATCGAGGGAACAGACCTGCGCCGCTACCTGCGCTCACGTGGTATCCTCGCCGTTGACCGCGCCATCATTATCGCCCATGACGTTGCGCTCGGCCTCGGTGCCGCTCACCGACGCGGCATTGTGCATCGCGACGTAAAACCGCAAAATGTGCTGGTTGGACGCGACGGCACCATCAAACTTACCGACTTCGGTATCGCCAGCGTCTATAAAGATATCAACGCAGAACGCCTCACCACTACCGGCATGACCCTGGGAACAGTGCAATACTACGCGCCCGAACAGGCACAGGGCGAGATTGTCAGCCCCGCGGCCGATGTGTACGCGCTTGGCATTGTCATGTACGAGATGCTCACCGGACGCCCACCCTTTGACGGCGACACACCCGTTGCCGTCGCGATGCAACATATTCAAGATGTGCCGATACCGCCCAGCCAGTACAATCCCAATATTCCCCCGGCACTCGAAGATATCATTATGCGCTGTCTGGAGAAAATACCGGAGATGCGCTATCGCGATGGCAGCATCCTGGCTCGCGCTCTGGAAAGTTTGAGCGAGACCGAGATGGGGGATTTGCCGACATCCCTTCCAGGAATGCCACAAACCCCGGAAAATCTACCTACCTATGTGCAACCTGCGAACAATGTCATACCCGGTAGGCCACAACGTCCGCCCGTGTCCTCGCCCAATAGCATGGGAGGCGTTGCACCCCATAATCAGGCTGGACAATTCGGTCAGGTAGGCCGCAGTAGCCCGGACAATGGCACATATAACCCGGAGCCACTCATGCTCCCCAATCCGCAGCCATACAATAATCCCATTGAATCGAGCGCAACACGCCCTTATGAACAACGCGGCACTACTCCGCGCTCCGGAGCCGTCGAGCGCCACGATTCCCGTGTCGCTGGCATTGTAACCGCGATTATTTTATGTGCAACGCTCTTATTACTCGGCTTCAGTCTCTTTCTTGCCGTTAACCTGGGGTATATCCATATACCCGGCCTGAACAACACGACACCATCACCTGTCGTACCAGGATTGCCTGTCCCCAATTTAATCGGGCTATCATATCAAAATGCTCTGACTGCCGCGACGAATGCCGGTTTTAAGCTTCAAACAAGCGGTACGACCAGCGGGGTCGTGACGAAACAATCCCCGCCAAACGGTACGAATGCGGCCTCTGGCTCAACTATCGTAGTTGAGTTCGGCCCGGCTCCGAAAAAAACCGTCATAGTCCCAAATGGATTGCTTGGCATCCCTGTGACAGAGGCGGAATCTATGCTAACCAGCGCCGGTATACCGTATACTCTTGTACACACACATATAACAGACCCGACGAAACCACAAAACTACGTGGCGCAGGTAAGCCCACCCAGCGGTCAATCTATCGCTGTAGGCTCGCCAGTCCAACTCTATGTCGGCAATGATACTAGCGTGACACCCACCGTGACGCCAGGTGTAACACCCACGCCAAGTCCAACAACAAAGCCGTCGCCGAGTCCCACGCCCAGCCCAACTCCGAGTCCATCGCCGTCGCCGAGCCCGACTCCAAAAGCCACAAAGACACCAAGAGCGTCGTAATGTCCAGAAGCGAGAAGAGAGACACCAAAAGCCTTGCACGAATGCAAGGCTTTTGGTGTCTCTCTTCCCGCTTCTGGACATTACAGCATCGTCAGTATTTCCGGTTCGCCATCGGTAACAGCCAGGGTATGCTCGAATTGGGCGGAGCGTGAACCATCTTTTGTGCAGACAGTCCAACGGTCGGCGAGCAAGCGGGTTTCAGGCCGTCCCGCGTTTATCATCGGTTCGACGGTGAAAACCATACCGGGGCGCAGCCTCAAGCCTTCTCCCCACTGTCCATAATGGAACACGTAGGGTTCCTCGTGTAACTCTTTACCAACACCATGACCGGTATATTCGCGCACCGTGGAAAAGCCCTGTGCCTCGCAATACGTCTGGATTGCCGCACCAATATCGCCCAGATGCTTCCCCATTCGCGCCTGCTCGATACCCAGTTCCATGCTGCGTTTCGCTACATCAATCAGACGTTGCGACTCGCTATCTATCGTACCAACAGGAAACGTCTTGCAGCTATCGCCCACCCACCCATTATAATGGACGCCAATATCAATGCCGATAATATCACCTTCGCGCAATGTTTGTTTTGTGCTGGGAATACCATGACAGATAACATCATTGATTGCGACGCAAATCGTCGCCGGAAATGGCGGTATCGCTGGTTGCCCGCGCCGGGCTGGCGACGCGCCGTAGCCAATGTAGCTCGGAATAGCCCCCTTGCCGCGAATAAACTCCTCGGCGATTTCGTCCAGTTCGCCGGTTGATACCCCCGGCACAATATACGGACGCAACACCTCGTAGGTCTCAGCGACAATACGCCCCGCCTTCCGCAACTGCGCCACCTGCTGTCGTGATTTTATACTAACCATTTTGTCTATACCTCTTGATATGCTCTGAAAAAAGAGAATGTATTACCCTTTATTGTACGCCATTCTGTCATTTTTTGCATATGCGATAGGTCAACATACCCGTATGGACACGGTCAATCGGCTCATACCATCCTTGCTACAGCGCAAAAGTACTACCAATCCCGGCAATACAGCAAAGACCGAAAATAGACCCGTTCTTTTGTGTAAGGTACAATAGCCTTATAGCAAGGCGGCCCGTATGGTCGCAGTTGGAGGGACTGGGATGCAACGGAATATTGCGCGAAATTTGCTCTTCGGGTTAACAGCTTTTGTCTTGATTGGCGCAAGCTTGCTGGTCATGCACATAGGTATGGAAGTGCATGCAGACCCAAATACACCAATGACATTGAGCCAACAGGTGGTACCGCTTGTGCGACAGTCTCATTTGTTGCGGGCCGCCGATGCCAGCCAGCCATTAAACCTCTCGGTCAGCTTGCAGTTGCGCAACCGGAATGAATTGGATAGTCTGCTCAATACCCTCTACGATCCTATGTCGTCGCAATATCACCAGTATTTGACTCCAGAGCAATTTAGCCAGTTATTTGCACCCACATCCAACGAAGTGCAGCAGGTTACTGCTTATTTACAGAGCCACGGGTTAACTGTGATCAGTGTCGCCTCCAATAACCTGCTGATAGACGCAACTGGCACCGTGGCACAGGCACAACAGGCATTCAACACACAGATCAATATGTACCAGTTGGGCATGCATACTTTTTATGCGAACGCGAACGCACCCAGCGTACCCTCAGCCATCAGTCCATTAGTTGCTTCGATTAACGGGCTGGATAATAGCTCCCAGCCACAACCGCTCTATCAACGCATGTCCAGGGAACATGCACAGTTACTGGTGCAGCAACACATCGGACAGATCAAGCACACAAAACAGTTCGCAACTCCAAACGGCTACGGGCCAAATGATCTGGCGGGAGCCTACGGTGCCGCAACGCTGCATAGTATGGGGATGTTGGGCGACAATCAGACCGTTGCGCTCTATGAACTGGATGGCTATTTGCCCAACGATATAGCCCAATACGCAAAGATGTACAATCTTGGCAATCCAAATTTGAGCAACGTACTGGTAGATGGGTTTCCCGGTACGGCAGGACAGAACGCAGTCGAGGTAGAGTTGGATATTGAACTGATGGCGGCTATGGCACCGCACGCAAATCAACTCGTGTACGAAGGCCCAAATACGCCACAGGGCATGAACGATACCTATAATAAAATTGTCACCGACAACCGGGCGCAAATTGTCTCGATCAGTTGGGGACTCTGCGAGACGAGCAGTAGCCCAGGTGAGTTGCAAACGCTTGACAATATCTTCAAGCAAGGTGCCGCGCAGGGTATGTCATTCTTCGCGGCCGCGGGCGATTCCGGCGCGTATGATTGCGCCGATACTAATCTTGCCGTAGACTCGCCCGCCAGCGATCCCTACGTTACCTCTGTTGGCGGCACAACGCTGCAAGTCAACAACGGTACCTATGGCAGTGAAACAGTCTGGTCAAATCCACATTCAATCTCGCATGGCCCTGAAGGCGCGGGCGGCGGAGGTGGCTTGAGCAAAACCTTCAAACAACCCTCGTGGCAAGTTGGCCCCGGCGTGAAAAACTCGTACAGCAATGGCTATCGTCAAGTGCCGGATGTCACCGCGAATGCTGACACCAGTACCGGCTATGCCATGTACTGTACCGTCACCAACTCCGGTTGTAATGCAAATGGCTGGCTGGTTATCGGCGGCACAAGCGGGGCTGCTCCAGTCTGGTCGGGCAGTGTCGCGCTCATCAATCAATACCTGCAAGCCAACGGGCAGAAGCGTATCGGCTTTGCCAACCCCACACTCTACATGCTCTTCAACGCGCAACAAGGCTTCCCAGCCTTCCACGATATCACTACAGGCAACAACCTCTATTATCCCGCTACCGCAGGATATGACCTCGCCAGTGGTATGGGTTCGCCCGATGTTTACAACATTGCCCGCGACCTGCTCAATATCTCGCTGGGCATCACTCCGACCCCAACGCCAACAAATACACCCACACCATCACCCTCGCCAACACCACCACCAGTCCCATCTCCAACATTGACACCAACAGACACGCCGTCTCCAACACCTTCACCGCCTCCGTCACCATCTCAATCGCTCATCCAGAACGGCGACTTTGAGATTGGACAAACGCCCTGGCAAGAGTCCTCGGCAAAAGGGTATGAACTTATTGAGGCCGCCAAACCGTATACCGGGCAGTACAGCGTCTATCTCTGCGGTTACATGGGCTGTGATGATCGTATCTGGCAGACCTTCACCGTACCCGCAAACTACTCTACCATCACCGTCAGTTACTGGTGGTACTCCGATACCAGCAAACCATCGAAACTATGTCTCGATACCTTCTCGAGCCAGTTGCAAACGTCAGGTGGCGCAAACATTCAAATGCTGCAATTTGCTTGCAACACCAATGTCAGCAATGCCTGGATACCCGTCACCGTGGATGTCTCAACCGCGCTGGCTCCCTACACCGGTCAGACAGTAACCCTTTCCTTTCATAGCACAACCATGAACGGACGATATCAAACATCCGACTTTTATGTAGATGATGTGACGATAATTGCTCAATAAAAATCGGAGCCTGATGCCTCACGTGGGTATCAGGCTCTATTTCATCTGTCCACATCCCCCATCAAGAAATCTATGCTACCAATGATGGCTACGACATCACTCATTTTGTAGCCCCGCAACAATTCGGGCAGCATTTGCAGATTGACGAAGGAAGGGCCGCGCAACTTGGCACGCCAGGGATATTCTCCACCGTCGCTAATCAGGTAGACGCCCAATTCGCCTTTGCTGCTCTCGATGGCAAAGTAGGTCTCTCCACGAGGAGGACGCAAGGCTACTGGCACACGAGCACCAATGGAGCCGCCTGGCATCCTATCTATAGCAACACGGCAGAGACGAATGCTCTCGCTGATTTCCTGCATGCGTACCCTGTAACGCGCATAGCAATCTCCTTCCTGGCGTACTTGCATATTGACCGCTACCTCGCGATAGGCCATGTAGGGGCGATTGACGCGCATATCCCAGTGAACGCCACTGCCACGCGCCATTGGGCCGGTTAAGCCGTAAGCAATAGCCTCCTGTTGCTCTACGTAGCCAATCCCCTGTGTGCGTACCTCGAATATCTCGTTGCCCGTAATCAACTCCTCAAATTCCGCCATGTTTTTCTCAAGCTGGTCGAGGAACGTTGCACATTCCCGCAACCACCCGGAAGGAAAATCGTGCAACACACCGCCGACGCGCATAAAATTGACGTTGAAACGGCTGCCGCCCAGCGCCTCGAAAAGCGAAAGAATGCCTTCGCGGTCACGAAATGTCCACATGATGGGCGTAAATGCCCCCAGGTCAGCCAGGTAGGTTCCGACCGCTACCAGATGGCTCGCGATACGCTGCAATTCATTCGTCAGCAGACGCATATATTGCGCCCGTCGTGGCACTTCAAGTCCCATCAATTGCTCAACTGCCCCCACATAGGCGGTCTCCTGCAACATGGGCGCAACATAATCCACATTGTCCATGTAGCGAATACCGCCCATATAGGGGCGATTCTCCAGAATTTTCTCGATACCGCGATGCAGGTAACCAACGATGGGCGTACAATCTACCACTGTCTCCCCTTCAAGCGTCAGCAGCAACCGCAAAACGCCATGCACGCTTGGATGCTGTGGCCCCATATTCAGCAACATCTCCTGCGTTCTCAATCCCTCTGCTACAGGTACTTGCTCTGTTTTCTGGTTCATTGTAGTCATGCGTTGCCTCTTTTCAAGCGTATCAAATTGGTATATCTTCCATATATATGACTGCAAGTAATATACCCTCAGAACACCGTATTGTCAAGAGTCATATGACGTGATAGCATAAAAACAAGAAATACCGCGAATGGAGAGAGGACGAATGGAGAAACAGGAGGCATTTCCAATCACCTATAGTGTATTGGGCTTGCTGGCATTTATGGGGCCTATGTCAGGTTACGATGTTAAACGAGCTTTTGATCACATGTTATCGCCAATGTGGGGCGCGGCACATAGCCAGATATACAAAGAGCTGCGCCGTATGGAAAATCTTGGTTGGGTGACGATGGAACGCGAGGAACAGGAAGACCGCCCCGACCGCAAGGTATACTCTATCACAACGAAAGGGCAGGAAGCACTTGCTGACTGGCAAACGCAACCGGCGGACAATTTGCAAATGCGCGATGAATTGTTGCTCAAGCTGCTCTTCGGCTCTTTTGCCCCACCCGGAGCATTGGCAGCAAACGTGCGCGAAAGCATTATGCATCATGAGCAACGGCTGCTCCAATACCGTGCCAATGTACA